>NZ_DASWWZ010000263.1:0-2825 GCF_036405755.1 Schlesneria sp. | reverse complement strand
GCAGTGCCTGGTACGGGACCATGATCTCGTAGTCTTCGACGTAGTCGCCTGCCAGAATCAGTAATCGTGGATTCGCCATCATGAAGTCCTTTCAGTGGTGTCTTTGAGCGGCGGCGACAACGTGTTACCGCTGCCGCTTGTTCTGTGATCGTAACGCAAGGAACTGTCCCAGGGCTCGCTGGTAGGGTTCGGATGTCGTCAGTGGGACGAATTCGATCCCTGCCGCTCCACAGTGGGCCACCAGTCCCTGCCGAAATGCCTGAAACCGTGACAGATAGAGTGAACGCAGGCGATAGGGGTCGACGAGCATGTGATGCCCGGCCCGCTCCAGATTGCGAAACTCTGTTGGCTGCTTGTAGGGAAACGTCTCTTCTTCGGGAGCGGTAATCTGAAACAGGACGACGTCATGCTGTGCCATCCGCAGTCGCTTCAGTGCGACTGCCAGGGGTTCCAGTTCATCGAACGCATCCGTGAGCAGAAACAGCAGCGAACGGCGTTTCAGCGTCGGCTGGATTTGCGCGATGGATTCACTCAGGCTCCCTTCCCCGCCGGGGCGCCTGGATCGCAGCAGGTGGACGATCTGACCGAACGTGTCACGATTGGCAGAAGGTTCCCAGCGGTCAACAGTCTGATTGTCAAAAGCGACCAGTCCGCAGGCATCGCGCTGACTCAGCAGCAGATAGGCCAGCGCGGCAGCCAGTTGCCGTGCGTACTGGTACTTACTGAGGGTTTTCCCACTGAACGCCATGCTGCCAGAGCAATCGAGCAGCAGATAGGCTCGAAGGTTGGTCTCTTCCTCGTACTCTTTGACGTAGTAGTGTCCGGTCTTCCCGTACGCTCGCCAGTCGATATGTCGGATCTCATCCCCGGGATAGTACTGCCGGTGCTCGACGAACTCGACACTGGATCCCTTGAACGGACTTTTGTGCTGTCCGATCATGTAGCCTTCGACAATCAGCCGGGCAACGACGTCCAACCCTCCGAAACGGGCAAGAGCGGTTGGATCATCGTCAGGATCAGTTTTGCCAGACGCAGACATCGGTCCTCGGCATTTCTTCCCGTCTCACCGCGACCGTATTCAAGAACGCTCAGAGAAACTGCACTCGCCGCTCTGGCTGGACGCGCCACAGTTCCAGGATCGCGTCGACAAAAGAGAGACGTGCTTTTCGTGGCTCCGATGCGTCGGCGGCCTTCTTCTCTTCGGTCTTCTTTTCTTCGGGAGCACGTTCCACCGGCTGTTCAACGACTGGCTTTCCTTCCGCCAGCAGTTTGCGTACGGCTTCGATTGCCGAGTTGAGCTGCCGATCGACGAATTCGGATTTCGAGACGGTTCCATCAGGCCGAATCACTTCGCGATCACGGCGTGACGTATCGAGGTCTCGCATTTCCTCGAACGTCATTTTGATTTCATAACCGGGATCGGGAACCACGCCCCATTCATCTTTTTCCGTGGCCTTGGGGAAACGGTGGATGTTCTTGCCGCTGGGGCGGTGGTAGCTGGCGGTGGTCAGCTTGAGAGCGCTCTTGCCCCCTTCGAGTTCCACAACGTTCTGGACGCTTCCTTTACCCCAGGTTCGCTCACCCACGATGACCGCCCGTTTGTAGTCCTGCAGACAGGCACTTACAATTTCACTGGCCGATGCACTGTAGCGGTTGACCAGGACGGCCATCGGGAAGCCGCTGAACGTGCCTGCTTTCTTTGCCTGAACGAACTGTTCTTCGGTATTGCGGCCCTTCGTGCTGACGATGACACCGTTGGAGATAAAAAAGTCGGCAATGGCGGTCGCAGCGGTCAGTAGACCACCGGGATTGAAACGCATATCCAGGATCAGTGCTTTCATCCCCTCTTTCTGCAGCTTCAGCAGGGCATCGTGCAGTTCTTCAGCACTGTTGCGGCCGAAACTGGTCAAGCGGATGTAGCCGATCTTTTCCTGGTCGTTCAGCATGAACGACCATTCCCCATTTCCCTCATAGTGGTCGCCGAGGACCGTGGGGGTCTTGATCGTCGCCCGTGTAATGACGACAGTCTCGGGGTTCTCTGACCCTTCGTGCTGCAATTTGATTTTGACAGGCGCGCCGGGCTTACCTCGCATCAGGGCAATGGCCGAATCCATTTCCCGACCTTCCTGGAATTCCGAAGTCAGTTTGTCATCGATTTCCAGAATTCGGTCACCTGCCAGGACTCCTGCTTTATAGGCGGGGGTTCCGGGGAGTGGTGTCATGACCATCAGTTGACGGGTTCGGGGATCAATCGTGACCTGGATGCCAATCCCGCCGAATTCCTGATCGACATGCTCATTGAAACTTCGCAGTTCCTGCGTGTCGATATACGACGAATAGGGGTCGAGCTTAAGCAACATGCCTCGCATGGCTGCTTCGACCAGTTCCCGGCGATCGACCTGAGTGACGTAATTGCGGTCGATCTGTTCGAAGGAATCGACGAAGACTTTCATCAATTCGTAGTACTCATCTTCGCTCGCGGCGCGAGCCGAACTGGTGAGGAGACCGTTGCTGACGACAAACAGAAGAACCACCAACCAAAATCGCCGCCACTGCATCATCTGGTTTCCTTCGCTCAAGTCGATCTGAAGTTCCCTCGATACGCTCAGTCCGTAGCACGGAATCCAGCGCATTCAGTAAAGCAAAGAATACGTGGTTCCCGGCCGACCGACAAGACTTGAGCGGGATTCACAAATGGTTTCAGGATCTCCGGTTCAGTGAATCCGGAGCGAGAAGGTTGCCTGCCAACGTCTCAGTCTCAGAAAATCGCCATTCGACTCGCTTTGATGGGTTGCTGCCAGAAGGTCCCATCGTCATCACTGTCC
>NZ_DASWWZ010000262.1:0-4055 GCF_036405755.1 Schlesneria sp. | reverse complement strand
CACGGGCGATGTACAGTTCAACCCGATTGCAGGTCGACAACACGACCGACTCGGTCTCGGGAAAACGCTCTTTCAGCCGCTGATAGGCCGCGTTGAGCTGATCCTGTGTCGCGAAGGCCAATCGCTCGCGGATCTTCAGCGGCGTGGTCTGATGAGTACAGTACAAAGCGAGCAGGTTCACGGTGCCAGTCCTCGCGTCGCATTGGCCGACGGAGTCGGTGCCGATCCATGTATTGAGTGCCATTTTGTGGCTGCGGTCAGCATTTGCAGACCAATCAGCGTCACGAGCAGAAATCCGCATGCCCAGGCCGTCCGCAGAGCGATCTGTCGACCCGGCGACCGCTTTTGAATCAGTAGCCATACGAAGAGGACCCCCACTAATAGACCCGTGAAGATGCCACCAATCACGACCGGGTCAGTCCACGTCATCGGGATTCCTCCCCCTGTTGCGAAGACCCCCAGTCCGAACCCGGAAATGATTCCCACCATCTGAAACGGAACTGCCACCAGAATGGCAAAACGATTCAGCCGTTCGATCAACTCGAGGTTCGGAAGTTTGACGGAATCATTCGACGTTTGCCGTTGCTTCAACCGGCGGTGCTGCCACAGATACAGCAGACTCAGCACAAATCCAAGCAAGATGAAAACGGTACCGAGCATCAGTGTCGATGCATGCAGCATCTTCCAGCCGCGATCGTAGTCAAGACGGTGCCCCGGCTGGTCCGTAACGAACCATGAGGCAACCACCAAAGCCAATATCACGGGCCAGGCGACCAGCCCCGTCGCCAATTCGCTATCAACGGCCGACACAAACAGATGAACCAGCACCGCCAGCCAGGCCAGTACCAGATACCAGTCATGTGCCGAACTGAGCAGGGGAGGCAGGTCCGCCTGGCGCGATCGATACAGCAGATAGAGAGTGTGCGCGACGAATCCCGCCACGGTGAACAGGAACGAGACGATGCGGCTGAGTGTGCTGCGCCGCTTCAGCTGGCTGACTTCGCAGGCGAAGGCCACCCCATAGCTGGCGAGAAAACAGACGACACTTGTTTTCAACATCACTTGTGATCGTTTCCATTGCCTGTCTCAGAACGGTTGACTTCGTCCAATCGTCCAAAGGGGACTCTGCATTGGAAAACCGCACCGATCAACGAATTGAAATGTACGTCACACCAGAGCAAGATTCAAATCCCCAGATTCGTTTCCAGGATTGCCTGCGACCGAAGAATATGAGACTTTCTCTAGAGACATCTTGTGTTCCGGCAGCCACGAAGGCAAGTCGCACGAGTTTCCCACATCATGGCAAAAACCCTGCTCGAATACGCTGAACTGCTGGATGGTCGCAATTTGCGCTGGCCTGCGCCACCCAAAATTGTACCCGTTCAGGCAACCCCATCTCTGAAGCCCCTGCCAGGAATTCGGGCCGTCACCTGGAACCTGTACGGAACCCTGCTGAGAATTACCGACGGTGAACTGGTATTCCAGCACCCTCAGGCCCTGCGGATGGAAGTAGCGATCGAAAAGACGATCGATGAATTCAATATGTGGAACAGCATGACCCGCCGGCCGGGAAAGCCGTCGGATCTGCTTCTGCCGAAATACCTGAATGCGATTGAAGAAATCCGACTCAGGTCCAGCAACAAAAAAGGAGATCTTCCTGAAGTCGATGCGGCCCAGGTCTGGCACACGCTGCTCGAAATGCTGCATAAAAAGGACTACAGCTATGATGAATCCCTCTACGGCAGCATGACCGAACTGGCACAGAAGGTCGCCTACTTCTTCCATTCCAGCCTGCAGGGAACAGAGGCCACCCCCGCCGCGCTCGACACACTGAACGCCATTGCTGCGGCCGGGCTGCGACAAGTGGCACTCGCAGATGCCCAATGCTTCACCCTGGTGCAGTTGACTCGCGCCCTCAGGCATCAGGGAAATCTGTTTCACGTCACAGAATTGCTGCCCGAATCCCTGAACACCTTGTCCTACGAGTGGGGTATCTGCAAGCCGTCCCTGTCACTCTACGCACAGGCAATTTTGCGATTCAAGGAGATCGGAATCGAGCCAAGCGAGATCCTGCACGTCGGAACCCGTATCCAGGGGGATCTCGCACCGGCCAAGGCCTGCGGCTTTCAGACCGTCCTGCTGGCAGACGACAAGACAAGTCTGGCGGTCACGCCCGAAGATCTGAAGAACCCCGAAACACGGCCCCACCGGCTGATTACCGAGTTGCCACAGTTACGCGAGATTCTCCAGATCTGACGTGACGACGATCGTTCACCGATCAGGGTCGCTCTCGTCGTGCCCTGACTCATTTCGCGTCCCGACTCATTTGAGGTGAGGTCGCACCAGTTCTGCTCTGATCTTATAACCCGCCTCATTGGGATGAAGTTTGTCATCAATGTGCAGGTCTTCGCGCGGCTTCCCGTCGGGACCCAGTAAAGCGTCAAAAAGCTCAATGTACCCCAGGTTCGAGCCAGTCGAGCAGATTTCGCGGATCAGGCGATTCGCTTCTTTCTGTCGATCCGCTTCGGCCCAGCGAGCGGGACTGGAATTGATTTCCATGAACACAATTCGCGTATCGGGTAAGCGGCTTCGAACTTTGGCCACATATTCCTTGAAGTCAGCGGCGACCTGTTCCGGCGATTTCCCCGCGTGAATATCATTCGACCCGGCATGCAGCACGATCAGTTTCGGCTTGTAGGGGAACACAATCTGATCTGCGAAGAACGTGTTCTCTGAAATCTGAGATCCGCCGAAGCCGCGATTGAGGACTGTGGCTTCCGGAAAATCCTGCTCCAGAGTCTTCCACATCCGGATGCTCGATGAGCCTGCAAACAGGACGGCACCGGTGGGTGGGGGATTTGACTTGTCCTGTGCGATGAACGCAGCAATCTCATTTTCAAATCGGTAGGGCCCCTCTTCGGCCCGCCAGAGCCAACGCAAGGATTCGGGCAGAATCGCCCCCCCATGATTTCCACTGTGGCCGCCGTGTCCCCACACAGTCTTGACGTCGTATCGGGCAAACTTCAGCGACGACTCCATTTCGAGGTTCGCGAGCCACCAGTTGCCATGTTCGTTATTCAGGTCACGATCGCCATCCTGCAGAAAGACGCGAATCGGTTTGCGGGGCGTTTTGCGAATCATCGCCTGGTAATTGTGACCACCCCGGATGTTCGTGAAACTGCCGATGTGACTGAGCACTTTGCGGAACGCATCGGGCCGTTCCCACGCGACGGTCCAGGCACAGATCCCGCCCGAGGAGGCACCACAAATCGCCCGCTGTGCTGGATCATTGGTGAGGTGATAGCTTTTGCCGACTTCGGGCAGAATCTCTTCCAGCAGTAGCCGGGAATACTGATCGCTGAGCGTGTCGTATTCGAAGCTTCGATTATTCGCGCGCCAGCGGCTGTCAGGCGGCGAGTCGCCACGATGCCCCGGATCGATAAAGATTCCGATGATGGGGGGGATCGCCTTCTGATGGATCAGGTTATCGAACACCACAGGAACGCGATATTCGCCTGTTTTATTGACATAGGCGTGTCCGTCCTGAAACACCATGACCGCAGTCGGCTTGGCGGCGTCATATTGCGCGGGGACATAGACATAATAGTCCCGCACGGTTCCTTCAAAGACTTGACTGGTCCACTGATGCCGGGTGACGGTTCCCGTGGGAACCCCCTCAACAGGGAAGGAATCCTTCCCCAGTTCATACTTTTGTGGTTCAGCCGGCTTGTCTGACTGAGCCAGTAGTGAGGAAGCCAGAATCAGAGGGAGCACGCAACAGGCAGCAAAAAGTCGCACGGTGAAGTCTCCATCGAGAAAAGAATGTCCGCCAGGAATCTGTTAAGATAGAGATCCCACGTTTGTCGTGTAAGCAACTTGCCGATGCGAAGGAAAGCTCTCGCAGTCCTCGCACCTTGTGAAAGCTGTAAGAGCACGGACCACAAGCCGGTCCTGGTCTTGAGACCAGCCCTTTGAAGCCCGCGTATCCCCTATTCCGCAGCACTCTGATTTGCCCCGAGACTCCTTTGAACGACACCGTCAACAACCCAGCCTCC
>NZ_DASWWZ010000261.1:0-2510 GCF_036405755.1 Schlesneria sp. | reverse complement strand
CTCTCGAATGAATCCGATTTCGTCTAACAGCCTGTTGAAGAATCTGTGAATTTCAGAGGTTTCATCCGATCTTCGTATTGGCGAGAAAATGTGGCGGACAGGTTCAGAAGGCCATGCAAGTAGCCGGTATAGGGAAGTGTCGCCGATGATGGCTCCAGAGAGCGATTTTGAGCGAACGATATACTTCAATGATGGCCGAAAAACGGCCCCTGGCCGTGCGCAGCGTCCTCGGTTTGCCCATTCCGTACAGCTTGAGCATCAGGATTCCCAGGTTCCGGGTGGCAGCCACCATCAGATAGCGTTTGTTGATCTTGGCCAGGCCTCGTAACCATGTCCTTCGAGATCCCCCGGTCTGACAGACGTGGGCGAAGCTCCGCTCCACCTTCTCACTGCGAACACGCTGCAGTCGCTTTCCCTTCACTCGGCTCATTCGACGGCGGTTGTTTGCCACCGCTCTGTGCTGCTCGACAGGTTTGTCCGTCCAGCGGCGGCGGTACCGGGACTTCGGCTCCGGGATATAGGCCCGCAGGTCCATCTCCTCTGCCCCGGCTAACTGCTCGTTGGTGTGGTACCCCTTGTCAGCAACGACCTCTTCAATCGTCAGGGAACTGCCGCTCTGTTCCAAGAATGTTTGAGCCGTCAGAACGCTTGCCAGTAATGTCTGCGAATCCCCTTCCGTCCCCGTGTAAACGGTCGCGGACAGGATGACTTCACTCTCCAGATCAATCACGTGCTCGGCCTTATAACCCAGGTGGGTGCGGCCATCCTTCATCTTTACGATCCGGCTGGAAGGATCGCTCCCCGAGGCCCATTCGTCATTGGAGACCTTCTTCTTTCCTCGTTTCGCACGCTGCTGGTCAAACCGCCGTAGTTCCTCATCCGTCGGATCGTCATCTCCCTCTTCCAGCAGGCCCTCTTCCTTCATCAGCCGCTTCAGGTATGCCTTCCAGTCTTCCCCCGTGTCTTTGCGGACAATGGACTTCATCGCCGCATTCGCTTCCAGGTAGGTCGAGTCCACCCCCACCGTCTTGGCCTTCAGTAGGCCCTGTTCCTCGATCACAAACAGGATGTACTGAAAGACTTCCTCATGAACCGACAGCGGCAACCGATCACGAATACGGGTCAGGCTGCTGTGGTCAGGAGTCTCTTCCGACAGACTGATTCCCAGAAAACGCCGCAGCGCCAAGGAGTCTTCGCACCGCCAGGCGATTCCCCGCTGAGAGTCGATCCCTTCCAGGTAACCGATCATCAGCATCCGAAAGTAGACACCCGGAGGAATCGAAGGACGGCCGCCACTCTTGTAATGCGGCTGACACAACTGTTCGACGAACAGATCAAACCCGAGTTCACGGAGTAAACGATTGAGTTTGTCGTAAAACACATGACCTGGACCAGTCGCCAGACGATCCGTCTCCAGCCAGAATTCCCGCTGACTCTCTGATTCACGCTTTCCCAGCGACACCGCCAAATCCTCCCGAGACGATCTTCTCAACAAGGCCGGTCGAGTATATCACATAGGCACTTGTTGGAGGTTTTTCAACAGGCTGCTAAGATCACCAGACTTCGGATCCATCCCACCATCAGCACGCACGAGATCGCCAAGGCAACGAGGCCGATCTTGCGTCGACGTGGTGCGAAGAACTCTCGCATGCTTCCCCCAGCCTTAATGGACCTGCGTGACCCCTTCCGCTGCACTCCCTTTCGTTCCACGAGGCTCAGTCAGCCATGTGATCATGCTCACGTGATCATGCTAGTCAAGATGATTTGAGAATGACACTGACGGATCATGCTCGATTCAAAAGCAGTTGACGGGGACGGCAGGATCGGAGGGGAGATCCCAAAGTCGCTTTCGAGGGCCGACTTCGGGCATGCAGTTCGCTTTCCTTAATCACACATTGAGCAGCGCCTCCCTTCTCTACGCGACTGACGGTTCCCAGGCAGTGGCGCTATTTCGGAGCCGCTGAGCTCAACGTAACAACGCGTTCGTTAGTTCACGCCATGCAGACGCTCTGCGGCCTGAAGTTACATCCGATGACTCTTGTGTCTCACGCTTGATATGAGACACCGTCGAAGGAGTACCTCGACTCTGGCTCCACAGCACAGCCTTCATGATCCCATTGTAAACCAAACGCAATCGTTTTTTTGCTTGACCCTCGACTACCTGCAATTCATTCTAATACACCCTCTTGAGCAACCTGCTGCAATACTCTACAGTAGAACTGACACTTCGGAGTCGAATCATGGCTCGCTTGAATGCCCCTCGCATCAGAGAAGGTTCGCTTCAATATGGCCTTGTATATATCGGTATGGTCGTACTTCTGCCCGCTGCCTCGATCGCGGAACAACCCACTCTTGATGAAGCGATGAGTGCACTGGAGCGCTGGCGAGCTTCGTTTACCAGCATTCATATCACCTACGAGATCGATGCGGGTGTCATCGAGAATTCAGTGCCACGCCCGATAATCACGCTGGGTGAGTATTACTGGTCAAAAGCGAAGCGATTCTACGGG
>NZ_DASWWZ010000260.1:0-2533 GCF_036405755.1 Schlesneria sp. | reverse complement strand
CGTGCAGTTTCCTGCGAGTTCGACCACTTCTTCTGCGAATCGCAGCATCAGTGCTTCGCTCTGATCGGGCGTCACTTTATCAGACGGCCATGACCAGACATTACCCAGGGGCATGCTACCGAAACCGCTGGAGTGGCGCTTTCCATCGCGCGACTCGACTTCAACATCGACATTCAGCTGAAGTGTTTTTTCGATGACGCGACCGCCAAATTTCAGCGGTGCCCGGAAAGGGATGGTTTCAACGGCGCAAGCGGCACTCTTAATGCGGATGTCCGTCGCTTTCGACATATCCTCGCAACTTTTTCGATAGAGGGTGGATTAATGGATAACTGACGCCCGGACGGATCTTATCGGGACTTAACCAGCCGTTCAAGAAGCGATCCGCTTCGAGACGGGGCGTTCGAATCAAATCGCTACAATCGGTTCGGCGTGGTCGAGTGGATCGTGCGAGCAGGTTCTCTTTCGGGACTCGCAGTCTTCAGATACTAGCAGACCTGTAACCGGAGTCAGCGTCAATAGGAAATCGCCCGCCCGAATCACTCTTTATTGTCACCCGATTTCCGTCACAGAGGACGCGGACCAGGGGGCCCGCCGGGGGTGAGCGGCAGGCTGGTTTCTCGCTCAACTTGAGAGGATTCGCGTACGCGGCCCAAAACCGATGAATTTCGCGTCTAGCGTGACAATTAGGTGATTCAGGTGGGCTGCGAGAAGTTACCGGCCCTCAAAAGTGCGTGAAAAGCCGGCAAATCCGACCAGCTTTAACGGTCTCGCCCTGTCTCCGATGGTCTGAAACCCTGTCCGCAAAACACTCTACGTTGACATGATTTCACGAGAAAACTACAGTCCTGACCGCTTGGAACACCCCGGTCGAGCGAGTTGATACTACCCAATGGATGGGGCATGAACCGCAGCAAGAAGCACGCGCTGAATGAACGAGAGGCTCGACGTGTCGAAGGGACTCCCTGGTGCACGAGCGGGACAGCATGGCTGGTTGTGAAGTCTCTGGTGGCGACGTGTCTGATTGTTTGTAGTGTCGGAGGGACGGGCTGTTATCAATCGACTGTTGTCCCGCCAACCGCTTCGATTCCATCCTCGATGCGTCCAAACCCGATTCAGACGCCACCCGTGGAGTCATTCAGTCCTCCCACAATGCATCCGATCGACCCGATCACGAAGAAGAACCCCTGGAAGCCGGACATCGAATCACGCGACTGGAGTTACATCGTTCTGCATCACACGGCTGCCGAAAGCGGAAGTGTGGAAAGTATTCACGAAGAGCATCTGAAGCGCAAAGACAAGAATGGCAAACAATGGCTGGGCGTCGGTTACCACTTTGTCATTGGCAACGGTAAGGGGATGGGCGACGGAGAAATCGAGCCCACATTTCGCTGGAGACAGCAAATGCAGGGTGCCCATGCCGGAGTGGCGGATTATAACCAGCTTGGGATTGGCATCGTTCTGATTGGAAATTTCGAAGAATCACCACCGACAAAATCCCAGCTTGCTGCGGTCAAAAAGCTGGTGGGAATCCTGAAAAGAGACTACCGCATCGTAGGAAACAAGATCGTGGGGCATAGCGATGTGAAAGCGACGGAATGCCCGGGGAAGTATTTTCCCATGAGCGACGTTCGTGACAGCATTGCGTTCACTGGCGAAGAAGTCAGTCTGCAGGATTCGCCTCTACCTTCGATCCCGATCCGGACAGTCTCTCGACAAATCATTACAAAACTCGACCCGGTCGGACTGAAAGTGTCCCCAGGAGAACTGCGGAAATGACCGAACGCTCCTTTTTCAACTTCGATTGGGAGTCCGGAGACTCTGATCGTCTCGACCAGACGCCGTGGGGCCGCAGGTTCCATGATTTGACGCCCCCCGTTGAAGATTCTGTCCTGGACGGAACGTTCGATGAGGATCAGCTTCCCACGCACAGCGAGATCATCGAACTGATCGAGACGCTGCATGCCGGCGAATCGAGCCCGTTTCTGCCACGTCCGAAATCGGATCGTCCCCACTCGGTTCACCTGCCGGAACACTACGAGGCGCGGTACGCCTATCCGCTCGTCGTCTGGTTCCATGGCGATGGCTCGTCTGAGGAAGAACTGGCCTCGGTGATGCCCAACATCAGCGAGCGGAACTACATCGGTCTGGCCCTGCGTGGGAACGTTCGATCGGGTGACGGATACCGCTGGTCAACGACGGATGAGGCTGTCCGTGAACTGATCGACGATGTCGAGTCACTCGTGTTGTCTCTGCGTCGGGAACGTCACATCCACAGCGAGCGAATCTATCTGGCTGGCTTTGGGAGCGGCGCCTCAGCGGCGATGGAACTGCTGCTGCACAAGCCGGAATGGTTTGGCGGGGCGGCCTGTTTCTACGGATCGCTGCCACTCGTCCCCTTCTCGCAGCGACAGGCTCATGAACTGCGTGATAAGCGGGTTCTGCTTGCCGCAACGACGAATGCCCGATCCGGCAATGCCCGTGGCCTGATCGCTGCAGGACGCCTGCTGAATGCTGCTGGTGTGCGGATCGGCAC
>NZ_DASWWZ010000259.1:0-2820 GCF_036405755.1 Schlesneria sp. | reverse complement strand
ATTTCCAAGTTCGACCACCATTTCTCCCGAGAGTCGGCAATGCGTTCTTTCTACGATTCTGGCCTCGATCGTCAACTGTCCTCCATCGGGCATCGCTTCGATGGCATTAATCAACAGATTGACAAGTACCTGATGTAGCTTCTCGGTATCTCCATCGACCATGAGGGGAACCTCACACGGTCGGACGATGATTTCAATTCCCTGCTGCCGGGCACGTGCACTGACCAGATTTAAGGCTCGCTGTAGTGTCTGGGCCAGGTCATGCAGGACACAATTGAGCTGCGGAGGACGGGCGAAGTCGAGCAACCCCTGAATCGTCGATTCCATCCGACCAATTTCTTCCAGAATCAACCGCAGCTTACTTTCGTCCAGCTTGGGCCCCGAAGCCTGCCGAATGGCATGCTGCAGCAGAAGCTTGACCGATGTCAGCGGATTTCGAATTTCATGGGCCACCCCCGCCGCAAGTTCACCGACCGCAGCGAGTCGCTCGGATTGAAGAACCTCGCGTCGCGCGGCCTGAAGGTCACGGCTGACTTGGCGCATTCGAAAAGCAAATTGCTCTGCCTTCTGCTGAACTTCCTGAAAATCGGTTGATGCGTTGATATCAATCGTGCCAATGTTGCTGTCGCTCTTCGACGAAGCATCATGTAGGGTCACTGCGATTCTGGAAATTGATTGGTTCAAACGCCGCGAGAGGCGCCAACCAAGAAAAATGCCCAGTAATGGTCCGACCAGCAGAATTCCCGAACGGAACCACAGAATCGTATTCGTCACGCGGCGCCGCTGTTCTTTATACATGTCCGTCGCATGCTGATTCACGCGGATGATGTCATTGGCATTGACCGTAATTTGATGTGCCAGCTCAATCGCCTGAGGGCGGATAGATGCGTTCAGGTTTGGATCGAAGGTGTTTGTCGATTCCCTGACCTCGAACAGCCCCCTGAAAATGTCCAGATAGGCATTCAGTGGCCCTTCAAGAGCCTGCAGGACCTCCTGATTCCCTTCAACATGCTGCGATGCCTTCAGACGATTGCGTTCCTTGGCAATCTGGTACTTGGAGTTCTCCCAGCGCTCTCGGAACCTGGGCAGATCTTCCTGGTTCGAAGGGCACTCAGCCACCATTCGCCAGATCACAACCTTCAATTCTTCGGCAGCGCGAACAGGAACGACATTCTCGACGAATACGCGTTGATTGGATCGTTCGATCCAGACAACGTAGTATGTTGTCAAAATGTTCATCGAAATGTATAGCGCGAGCACCCAGAAGACGGGAATCAGCGCCTGGACAAAAAGGGATTTGTAGAAGTTAGTCTTCATGTAGGGCCTTCGGCTGAAGCGGCTTTCCCGTCAGTACGATCGATTCCATTTGATACGAGCTGACATGCATGCGCTCCCGCCGAGTTCAACTCTCACTGATTGGAGGTTCAGACAGGTCTGCGGGAAAACTCTCACTGCGTTTGTCGATTATCACGCAGTTATGGTCCGCACGCTATCTACCCGCGTAAGAAAATTCGTCAACCGCAGCACTTCCTGAACTTCAGACGGATACGAATATCCTCCCCCCATCCCGTTTCATGACGACCGCCCAACCTCAAGTTTTGATTAATCGATTTTCAACCCACCAACTCACCACACGGCTTGAAACCGTTCCCGCGTCGCGACTGGGTCAATCCTGCCCCCCTGATCAGAACAAGCAGATATTTCCCGATCGGCGTACCACGAGCGGGCAGTTCGTGATCGTGGAAATTTGGGTCAACGCCACAGCCTTACCCTTCATCCCTTCTGTGTTTGCCCTTTAGTCACCTCGCCACCGTCGTGCTGGGTGGCAGAAACCGACACCTTTCTCCCAGACACATATGTACCCTTTTTGCTCTCACTCATCCCCAACAAAAGTGAGCATCAGTTCATTGTAAAAAAAGTGATTTCACCCGGAATCAATTTCACGCCACTTTACGTTGGTTTGCACCATCAGATTGAGAGCAGGTGAAATGGAGAAATTATTCCAGGTGCGCTACTTCGTTGGCAAAGTAACGCGCACAAGTTTGCGACGGCGCCAGCTTATTTCCATGAGTCACTCCCGGGCCGAGAACTTTGCTCAAGTTCGAGCCCTGACTCACGGGCCATTTGAGTTGTCGCGAGAGAGGCCGCAGAACTCCTTATCGGCACACTCGCGATTCTTGAACACTCATTTGGGAAAACGGCCCCGACGAAGCAGGTTTAGTGCCGATTCGATCGCCGTCGGCAGAGCATGCCTCAAGAAAATCATGTGTTCACTGACAAAACGAGTGTCGAAGAGCTAACGTCCGCGGAGAGTGTTTCGCTTTGATTGAGCTAATCGGCAACGCTCCGTTCTTTGTTCCATTTGGCAAATCGCTTTCCGCTCTTGTAAGTCTGTTTCCACAGGCCATATGTGATTTCGTTTATTTCTTCTCGGGCTGGCCCTTGGCATGCGAAGTGCATAGGGATCGCCTGTATTGGAGGACTCAACAGTTGCAGGTGTAAGTCGTTGAGTTTAGGTCAGTTTCGTATTGGACGGGATGAGTGTAGAGGGAAATCATGATGCCGATTCATGTACTCGTCGCCAGTTCCTCCGCCTACCGTCGCTGGTGGTATGTTGAGCAATTGCAGCAGCATGATATGGAAGTCACGACAGCTCATGATGGGCTGACATGTATTCAACAGATGAGAGCTTGTCTCCCCGATGTCGTTCTGCTTGAGCCATCGCTCTTGTGGGGAGGAAGTCACGGAGTTCTGGCTGTCCGGTCGCAGGAGCCGGAATTTCAGCACATTCCTGTGGTGCTTGTCGCAGTCGACGGCATC
>NZ_DASWWZ010000258.1:0-14000 GCF_036405755.1 Schlesneria sp. | reverse complement strand
CCCGGGGGTTTCGACCACTGAGATCGTAAGGCGGTTACGGGCCGTCCAGACCGAGGCAATTTCGATTCCGTTGCCTCAACCCGCTGAACGACGTGCAGCGTGAGGCAAAACTCAGCTCAATGGCTCTAAATCCCATGAAGCTTGCAATCTTCCTCCCCAACTGGATTGGCGACGTCGTGATGGCGACGCCCGCTCTCCGCGCGATTCGGAACGAATTTTCGTCGGCAGAGATCGTCGGTGTGATGCGTCCTTATGTCGCTGATGTCCTTGCGGGGACGGGACTGATCGATCGTGAGCTGTTCTATAATCCCCGCGGCAAGGATTCGTCGCAGCGGGATATCAGTTTTATTCGCCGCCTGCGTGCGGAGCGATGCGACACGGTTGTCCTTCTGCCAAATTCCTTCCGCAGCGGCGTGCTCGCCTGGTTGTCTGGTGCCCGGCGGCGTGTGGGATTTGCGCGTGATTTGCGGAGCTGGTTGCTGACGGATCGAGTTGTTCCCAAATCGAAATCGACGCCTCATCCGGTGATGGACGAGTATCTGCGTCTGGCCGATCGAATGGGGTGTCGTTCGCTGGGAACGAAGACGGAACTGGCGGTTTCTCCCGAGGACCAGGCACGACTGGACGAGTTCTGGTCGGGACGGTGGGTCACGGAGAACCAGGAATGGAAACAGATCACAAATCAGAGTCCTGCCAACTACGTATGTCTGAATACCGGTGGAGCATTCGGTGCCGCAAAGAACTGGCCCCGAGAATACTTTGCCGAGTTGGCACGTCGCATCGCGACAGAGCTTAACCGTTCGGTCCTGATTGCCTGTGGACCTGCAGAACGGGATGACGCGCGCTGGATTGCGGAACAGGCGCGACATCCGTCGGTGCTGAGTCTGGCTGATACTCCACCCAGCATCGGGTTGACCAAAGCGGCGATTCGCTCGGCCCAGTTACTGGTCACAACGGATTCCGGGCCGCGTCACTTCGCGGCTCCGTTTGGCACGCCCGTCATTACTTTGTTCGGACCAACGCATATCGAGTGGAGCGAAACGCGGTATGAGCTGGCAGAGCACCTGCAATTGAAACTTGATTGCGGACCCTGTCAGCAGCGAGAATGCCCATTGAAGCACCACCGCTGTCTGCGGGATCTGAGCGTGGACAGTGTGTATGCTGCAGTGCAGCGTCAACTTCAGCGGCGCTCATCCCTTCCCAAGGTCGCATAGGGACATCCGTAAAAGTAAACTCAGTGTCAGCGACGTCGGCAGGTCGTGATTCGCTGGAAGCGGAGAAAGACGGCCGACGCACTTGCCAGAGAATCGCACCTGTTCAGTTTTGTCCGGAAGCTCCCACCCTTGTCAGCAATCCCGATCTGAACGTCTGGGGCCAACTCAATTCACATCGAGACGTTCTATGCATATTGCTCTGATCCGCCGTTTCTGCTCGCTGAAAAAGGCGGGAGCTGAACGGTACTGCGTCAATCTCTTTCGGGGGCTGCAAAAACTTGGACATCAGGTCACAGTCATCGGTGAAGGAATTGATGATGAACTCCGCAATGAAGTGGAATTCGTGCCGATTCACGTCGATCGAATGACTTCGTGGACTCGAAACCTGTCGTTCTCGGCAAACTGTGCCAAATTTGTCCGATCCCGCCCCTTCGACATTGTTCACGGGCTGTCACGCGTCGAAGGTCTCGATACCTTTCGTTTAACTGACCCCATGCAGACGCATTGGGTGAAGGTCTGGTACCGCAATCCTGTTTCGCAGTGGTTTCAGCAACTGAACCCGCGACATCGCGCGATCTTCGAACTGGAACGAAAATTGTATGGACCGACGGGGGTTCGTCGGGTGATTGTTCAATCAAAACTCGACGCTCGCCTGCTGACGCAGTACTTTGGCGTTGATGAGTCCCGAATTCGCCATATCGTCAACGGCGTGGATACGAGCGTCTTTCACCCGGGTGTTCGAGCCGAACGGGATGCCGTTCGCAGTGAGCTCTTCGGACAGTTTCATTCGGCGGCTCCTGGTCAGGCGGGGAACGACACCGGAGAAACGGGTGCCGACGTCCAGCAGGACGACACCCCGCTGATCATCTTCGCTTCGATGGATTTCCGCAGAAAGGGGCTCGACTCTCTCTTGGCAGCTCTGGCAAACGCCAAAAATCGCGACATCCGGCTGGCTGTGCTGGGGGCGGGCGACATAGCGGGCTACCGCCGTATTGCGCGGTCGTTGGGCATCGAACAACGGGTCTACTTCGCGGGGAGGCAAAGTTCGATCGCGCGATTCTATGGAGCCGGCGATTTGTTCGTCCTGCCGACGGTATATGAGCCTTTCCCGAATGTGAACCTCGAAGCCATGGCTTGCGGGACTCCTGTAATTACAACGGCAACGGCTGGGGGGGCCGACATCATCCAGGAGGGTCGCAATGGATACGTGATCCCGGATGCATGGTCTGTTCAGGAACTGACTGAACAAATCGACCATTTCTTCGCGCTTCCCTCCAATGTTCGGGTGGCGATGAGCGATGCCTGCTGGCAGGTCGCCTCCCGCTTGAAAGTTGAAGATAATGCCCGGCAAGTCGTTCAGCTCTTTGAAGAAGTGCTGCGGGAAAAAAATGCCGGGTGAATGCGATGTCACCGCCCAGAGTTAGTTAGCGACGGGAAGAAACGGACTGGTCCAGAGTGTCACGCGGTGCATGAGAGCCCGTTAAGGATTTACCCGCCCTGCGTCAAGTCCCATTTATTGGGTTATACCTGTGAGGCCATTCTGTCTTATCAATTGAGTAGCGGACAGTTTCGGTCCCCTCGGCTTCGGTGTACTCTTGTTTGCAGGACTCTATCACATCAATCCTGTTATTGGTCGTTCTGACCGGTACCCGCTCGCGAGCGTCATTGACACCGAGGCAGATATGGCGAAGAAGAAGCAAACAGCAAAACTGTCAGTGGGAGAACTGCGCTTAATGGCCGTCCTCTGGCGATTAGGACCTCTCAAACTTTCCGAGGCTTACCGTGAACAGCCTGGGAATGTCGGCTACACCACGATTCAGACGCAGCTTAACCGCCTTGTAGACAAAGGGGTTGCCGTACGGTCGAAGTCTCGACCTATGCGCTACGAAGCTTTACTAGACCCTAATGCGGCCGGGGCCGGAATGTTGCAACTACTGGTCGATACTGTTGGCAGTGGCAGTATCCTTCCCCTAGTTCAGCAACTGGTGACGCTCCGTCCTATCTCCAAAAGCGAGGCACTGGAGTTGAAGGAAATCATCGATGATTCCGTTTCACCCAGGAAAGGAGTTAAGAAGGCCGTGAAGCGCGTGAAAGCCAAATAGGGTTTATTCTGGACGAGTGTGCACTAAACGTGGCTTGCTTTTCTGTAATACTCCCTTTGCCGACATCCGGCAGTAACTCCCCCCATCGTGAGGCAATCCTTGGGGAATTTCACCACCATGGATTGGACCCGGTTGCGATGAGCAATTGAGCGTTTTGGATCCATTTGGTTGACGAACCAATTCAGCGACGTGACACTGGCAGGTTAAGTTGAGATTTTCGACCAGGGGATATTGATCTGTTGATTCATCGCTGCTGAGGAGCCTTCGTTCATGCTGCTACGCGTGTTGTCTGTCGCATCTGTGCTGGGACTGCTGCCGGGAATCCTGAGTGCGGGCGAGCCGAGGTTTGAACGAATCGAACTGGATGCGACATTTCGATCTGAAGGAGTCACCGTGGGGGACTTCAACAAGGACGGAAAACTCGATGTTGCCGCTGGCGACGTTTGGTATGCCGCGCCCGATTGGAAGCGGTCACGGTATCGGCAGCCGCTCAATCAGCAGGGACAGCCAACCGAGGCATATGACGGCACGAAAGGCTACTCGAACTGCTTTGCCAGTTTTACCTACGACCTGAATGGTGATGGTTGGGATGACATCATTGCTGTCGGCTACCCCGGGGACCCATTCTACTGGTACGAAAACCCCAAAAATAAAGAGGGGGACTGGAAGGCTCACGAGATCTGGCACAGTGCCTGTAATGAGACCGTTCTGTTCACTGACTTAAACAACGATGGCAAGCCCGAACTGATTCTGGGATCACAACCAGAACGTCAGATGGGGTATCTCACGATTCCCGCGACCGAAAAATGCGATGAAAAATGGGCCTTTACCCCCATCAGTGAACCGGGTGAACCTCATGAGAACGGCACGTTCAAATATTACCACGGGTTGGGGACTGGCGACGTCAATTCGGACGGACGGATCGATGTCATCATCCCCCATGGATGGTGGGAAGCACCGGCGAAGCTCGGCGATGGTACCTGGACGTTCCATCCACTCCCGCTGGCCAAAGACAATCAGGGGGCTCCCCTGCCCGCTTCAAACATCCACGTGATCGACCTCGACCTGGATGGTGACAATGATTTGATCCTCAGTTCAGCTCATGCCTTCGGGATCTGGTGGTTCGAGAATCCCGGCAAGGATTCCTCAGAACCCTTTAAGTATCA
The DNA here is from genome assembly GCF_036405755.1 of Schlesneria sp. NCBI lineage: Bacteria > Pseudomonadati > Planctomycetota > Planctomycetia > Planctomycetales > Planctomycetaceae > Schlesneria > Schlesneria sp. Next base: position 9,518 of record NZ_DASWWZ010000258.1, on the reverse strand, counting down.
CTTGATTGACGAATCATTCTCGCAAACCCACGCGTTGGCTCTTGTCGATCTGGTAGAGAAGAACAAGCCCGCTCTCGTCACGGGAAAGCGATTCTTCGCTCATATGGGAAGTGATCCCGGCGAGTTTCAGCCGGTCGTGATGTACTGGTTCGAGATCGAACGGACCAAGGGGCAGCCACCCCGATTCGTCAAGCACGAAATTGAAGCGGGTCGGGACACAGGTGTCGGAACGCAGTTCTCCATGGTCGATTTCAATCGTGATGGTCGACTCGACGTCGTGCTTTCCAACAAAAAGGGCGTCAATGTCCTCCTGCAAAAGTAGGTGGTCGCGAAGACACGGTGCGTGGGAGATGACGTCGACTTCCCATCGATTCCGACAGCACGGATGACGTGGTCCCTTGCCTGGGTCTGGTAAAGTTCGATTTGCCTGAACTTTCCGGGAAGAACAGGACGATCGTCTCTCATGCCTTCGACTCACCCCGATTTGGGTGACCGAGCCGATAAAGAGAGGCTTACGAAATCAACCCACCCGGATTCCGTGCCGGATTCGTTAGAGGAATCAGTGGTTCAGATCGAGCCTGTTTCTGATGACGGTGGCATACCGCGTGGATTCTGCTGTCGTTCTGGCGACTTTGAACTCTAATTCCGGCGGGACTTATGCATCCAGACCGTATCGGCCCCTATCTGGTTGAGAAGCGAATTGGTGCCGGCGGGATGGGGAACGTCTACCTCGCCCGACACAAGGATTCCACGGAATACGTCGCCGTGAAAGAACTCCCCGCGTCACTCGCGCGGGAAGGAGGATTCATTTATCGCTTCAATCGCGAAATTGAAGCGATGGAAAAGCTCAACTGCCGAAACATTGTGAAATTTTATGACAGCGGCTCTGACGGGGACACGTACTACTACGCGATGGAGTATGTGGACGGGGAAACTCTGACGGCCAAACTGCGTCGAGAGAAACGCATCCCCTGGAGAGAGACGATTGAGATCGCCAGGCAAATTTGCGCTGGACTGAAGCATGCCCATGATGCGGGTGTCGTACACCGTGATCTGAAGCCGTCGAATCTGATGCTGAGTAAGGACGGGCAGGTCAAGATTACCGATTTTGGTGTCGCCCAGGTCTTCGCTGCGGAACGTCTGACTGCTACCGGAGGGGTAATCGGGACCGCAGAGTTCATGTCACCCGAACAGGTGAAGGGTTCGTGGACAGATAAACGCAGCGACCTGTATTCATTGGGAGCTGTCATCTACACGATGTTGGTGGGCCAGCCCCCGTTCGTGGGAATGAATGCGACGGACATCATGCAGAAGCAGCGGTTCGGTCGCTTTGATCCACCCAAAAATTACGTGCCCGAAATTCCTGCGACCTTGGACCATCTCGTCTGCCAGTTACTCGAGAAGGAGCCTGACAAACGCCTTCCGGACGCGTTCGTGACTTCCAAAAAGTTGCAGGAAGTGTTGTCCCGATACGACGCGAACATTTCTGACGATGTCGTCTCACCCACTGACAGGACCCGATCGGATTCCGGCGACGCGCACGCTGCGATTGGCGGAGAACTCGTCAGAGACATCGTCAAAATGGAGATCGCAAACGAGCCTTCCCTACTGGGGCATGTATTCAATAACACTTGGGTCCTGTTAACGCTGCTGACGATGATTGTCGCCGGAGTCTGTTGGCTACTATGGAATTCTAAGTCGCCAACAGAATCATCCGAGGTGGAATTTACTGGAGCAACAGAGGCAGAACGGATCGTTCAGGCCGCGCGATGGCGCTGGAAAGGTGGTGATCCCCACGCGGCTCTGCTTCAGTTGGACGCCCTTCAGGCGGTTATTCAGGGGGACCCCGATGTTCAGTCCGTACGGAATTCCATCGAGCGACTCCGATCAGCAATTGCCAAGCAGACGAAAACTCCGGACCAGCAGGAATTCGTCGAACGAGCACTGAGTCGTGCCGATGGTCTTCCCGAGGACCGACAAGAAGAAGCGCGAGAAGTGTATGAAGGGATTATCCTGCTCTATCAGGGTGATAAACGCCTTGAGGCATTCGTCGAACGTGCTCGTAGCAAACTCAAGGAGATTTCCAATTCCACACCATAGAAACGATTGCGCGATGGAGTCGCCACTCGACTCTGTCGCGGCCCTGACTCTTTCACCTCGACGCGGGCAAGTGTTGCGTGAGCTGAACAAACGGGTGCTTGGTACATTATTCTCCAGTCTGCTCGTGGCCTCTCTCAGTTTGGGCTGCCAGGTTGAAAAGCCAGCGACCGCACCCGTGACAACGACAGATTGCCCCCCCTCAGACGTGGCCAAGTCGCCTGAAGTGGTGACCCCGGCGCAGCCTGTCGTGGAGACTCAGCCAGAGTTCGAACTGGAGTCTGACTTCCGACGGCTGACTCTTGACGATTTCGACAAGTTCGGCGCTGAGCCCGATACATGGGGGGCCAGTGAGGAGGGTTTTTCTTGTGCGGGAAAGCCTCGAGGATATCTCTATTCACTAGACACTTATCAGGATTTCACCTGGCGGTTCGAATACCGCTTTCCCCGTCCGGCTAAACTCACCGACGACAGCAAATTCAAAGGGAACACGGGCTTCCTGGTCTACATCACCGGCCCACACAAGTTGTGGCCGATCTGCCTGGAAGTACAAGGTAAGCACGCTCAGATCGCGACCGTGAAAGAAAACGGAGGGGCTCAGCCAGTCTCTGTCGAGGATGACGACGAAGCTCGGCAGCGCTCCCGAGCCCCCGTCGGCCAGTGGAATGCGATCGAAGTTGTCTCCAGAAGTGGCGAACTTCGTGTGCTTATGAACGGCAGCTTGATCGCGCATTCCAAGCCGGACTTCCTCAGCGAAGGATTAATCGGAGTCCAGGCAGAGGATCACCCTTTCGAAGTCCGCAGGATGAGGATCCGCCGCGATTAGTGTGCGTGTGCAGCGGGCGCCCCACCCTCAAGAATCGTCTGGAGGAGATTATCGTGCGGATAGGGGTGTCCGCAGTGCTGCGTAAACGCTTCGCCGTACGCCACACCGATTTCCTGCCCTCTCGCGGCCGACCAGCGGCGGCATCCATCGAGATATTCGTCCAGCCCGTGTTGACGACGTAGCCACATTCGCTGGCTTTCATGGCAAGCAAGCATTTCCAGCTTCTTCTCCATGGTTTCGGAGACGTCGACAATAAAACCTGTCGGAAGCGGATTGCCGTAGTAGTCGATCCCTTGAATGGCATCCACGTAGTACAGGTGCGGAATCTTCGTGGTAGGGGTGGCCGGATCCCATTGGTGTGTGACGTAGTTGGGACAGCTTGCGTTGAAGCACGCATCACGCACGAGGCGGCTGGTCATCTCATGATCGCTCATGTAATCGATCGGAGGGGCCGTAATGACGATGTCGGGCCGTGCCTTGCGAATCGCCTCAGTCACGCGCTGTCGGCTTTCGTTGTCGACGACGATGCTCAGATCGCGGAATTCCAGGCAGGCATAGTCCGCGCCGAGAAGCTGTGCCGATCGAAAAGACTCATTCCGCCTGACTTCGGCGATCTCTTCCGCCGACAGCTCGGCACTTCCGCAATCCCCAGGCGTCATCGTCGCCAGTGATACCTGACAGCCAAGATTCTTCAGGCGAATCAAAGTTCCCGCACACTGGAGTTCGATGTCGTCGGGGTGTGCGTGAATGGCGAGAACTCGAACCTGATTACTTTCTTTCAACATCAATACATTACCTTAATGAACTTCCGCAGAATTCAGATCATCTTCTAACCGGGTACCGATTCTTTCGCGACGCTGACGGAGTAACGGGCTGTCGCTCCAGGGAGACGGAACGTCAGCTTCGATCTCGTCGAAGTCTGAGCCGTCATTGCGTCCGACATTTTTGGCAAAGATACCGAGGCTGCGGTTGGCTAGCCACAAGTACAGAAATCCAACACCCAGGAAATGCAAAAGAAGGAAAATCCAGTGCCCGGGTGTGTCGGGAACATCGCAAAGAACCACAGCGGGGCTGATAAACTGAATTGCGGTGACCCAGAACGGAGGTACCGGCTCGGGGAAAAGCGCCCACGCAATCAGGGGCGGGAGAGTACAGACGAGGCTGATCACGGTCATTGTGATCAGGATTGCCTGGGTTTGTGAGCGGCGGCGAAGCCCCTGGTGGAAACCAAACCAGGCAATGGTAGGCAGGTAGAGCGTGACTGAGAGAATGGCCCGAATGGCTGTAAACAGAATCGCAGTCTCGGAAGAGACTCGGGGGTGATAGATCGAAGTTCGGACCCACGATTCCCACCAGAGCTGAAAGGCGTAAACTGTTGCGAATGGGATCCACAGCATTTGAATTGTGCGCCAGATTCCCGCGAATTTCTGCTTGACGATTTCCTCGCTCTTGAGCGGTGTCGTCAGTAGAACATCGAGCGACTGATGAGATCTTTCCGAGCCAATCAGTCCGGTCGCCTGAATTGAGATCACCAGGGCTGCGACAATCCAAAGGATCCAAGTGGCGATGTATGCGGGAGCGAATCGGGAATAGATTGAATGATCATTGGTGGGCCACAGTAGCAGGAAGGTGATCGGAGCTTGAATCAGGATCAACATTCTGAACCGATAGCGGGTGGTCCCCAGCGATCGCTTTGATGTTTCGCGCCAGCGGATCGGATCGTAGTACGGTAGTCCGACGGTTTCCCGGACCAGGACCACTCCTTTCGTCAAACGGTTGTTGTTGGCCTTATCGAAGAATCGATCGAGCCCCTTAAACGTTTTCAGCAACAGGTTATTTGCTCGAACGAAGGCCCGCCGCCACAGGACCAGTCGTGCGAACGCGATGCTGAAAGCGGCTGTCCCGAGCGTGGGCAGCGTCATGACGAAACAGTCTAGCACGGTCTGCTGTCTCAAGTTCCGAAACCGGCCTGCCTCGGCGGCTATCAGTTCATTTCCGTTCACAATTGCCGGACCAAATGCGAGGACAACCCCGCTTGGAAAGGTCGAACCTCTTTCGAACAGCCACGTATGAGCTTCATCGCTAAGAAGGGGCAATGTGAGCATCTCAAATGCCGGACGGTAGAGAGACTCGTAAAGAGCCGCCGATCCGGCAATACACAGCGCACCAAGCAGATAGGCAGCCAGAAACGAAGATGCCGTCGTACGAAACCACGCCGAGCAGAGAATCGAGAACGCTCCGACCTGCAGCGCGGTTGCTACCAAAACCCACGTCAACTTGACAATGTCAGTCGCTTCGACACCTCCCAGACTGTAGCCAATCCCCAGAAGTGGCAATGACAGCATCATGAACGATGCGATCGGAACCAATCTGCTGAACAGTTTCTCGAAAATGATGGTCCAGGGGCCGAGTCTGGTCAGCAGAAGCAGACCAAGCGTATCTCGTTCTTTTTCTGCAGTCAGTACGCCACAGGTCATTGCGGGGAGAAACAGGTAGATCGCTACAAACTGGAGAAATCCCAGTGAGATAAAAATTTTGCGACCTTCTCCCAGAATGTTCAGCCCGTTCCATCCCCCCTGCTGACGCTGAAAAATCCAGATTGTCATCCCGTACAGAAGGAGCGCAAAGAGCGCTCGCAAGATGTATGTCCGTTTTCGGGCCGATTGCTCAATGAGTTCTTTCGTCAGAAGCGGAAGATCAAGCTTCGCGGTGCACGGGCCCATACACATTCATCCTTGGACGGGATTAGCGATACATAGGCGTCCTTGGAAGCCCCGACACGGGTTCGTGCCGGTAATGAGTTCCTCCATGCGGAATCGTCAGACGCGCATCGACTGTTGCCGTATCGCCGGGCAGATTGGCGAGTCGAGGTCGGAATGTGACGATCAGCATGAGAGGTAGATACCAAAGGACGTAGATTCCGCCTTGATGCGGGTACCAGAACTGCGTGGCGACAATGATGGCCGCGGAATTGGCGAGCAGCGTTTCCAGATTTTTCTTATGGGGCCAGATAGTCAACGTCGCGAGCAGCACCGTGAATGTTGCGAACACGGGAATACGGTAAGCAGGGTTATAGAGACTCCAGAACCCCACACCTTCATCCGCTTGAAACTTCAGGAGACTCCAGTCGATCGACCCAATCGTCTGCCGGGTGAAGCTGTGAGAATCGGCTGAGGTCAGTACCAGACTTCCCAGCAGCACCGCACCGGTCAGGACGAGCGCCATTCCGAATCGCATCGCTCCGCGTCCCCAGTAGAAGGCCATCCAGATCGGCAACAGAAAGACTGGAAAAAACAAGGTCCCACAGGCCAGTCCAAGCAGCCCTCCCGCAACCGTAGGACGATTGTGCGCGGCAACAGCCCACACGATCAAAGCCGCGGGCAGCAAGTGGTTCACTCGGGTGACGTCAAAGGCCGTAACGGGCAGCAGGAGATACATCGTTCCCATTGCCAGACCCAAGTTGGTATCGCTGAAGTGCCAGCGACCGACTGCAATCAAGCCCAACAGGACGGCCAAGTGGGAAAGGAAGGCCATCGACTGTGCAACTGCCTTGGCGGCTCCTCCGGTGAACGGGACCACAGACGTGGCCAGGAGTCGGCTTGCAGGACCAGTCGTGTCTCCGGCATCGGCCGGGCTGTACAGCGTTGAGGGCTCTTGTCGCTTCAGCAATTCGACTGCGTGATTGGCGGTTTGGACTGCACCGATGTCGGTAGGTTCGGTGATGATCTTGGTCGTTTGGAATAGCAGGGCCGCTGCACAAAGAAAGGCCATCCCTGCGGGGTTCAGGTTTTGCTCCATTCGTGGACGTCGGGTAAGAGTCCAGTCAAAAAGCAGTCGCATCAGCAACAGGCCGCTCACGGCAAACAGCCAGCAGTAGCCCAGCGTTGACCCGGCATAGTTGGATTTCACCAGCAGCAGCCCTGGCGCGAGAGAGAGCAGCAGTGCCAAGTCCAGGTTTCGGATGGACCAGAACCGACTGAATTTAAAGAACACCGCGATGATCAGCAGTAACGACAAATAGAACCATGTCGGTTCGTTGACTTTATAGCCCGTCAGTATGTCTTCCATTTCCGCAGCTCCAAACGCGGCCATTCCACCGACGGCCGCTTTGCTAGAACTCTGTCGTCAGCGTGGACGCTCCCCGGAATGAAAACCGTCAATCGTTGCCCGTTTTTCGTTTCGCAACCAGCGGCGTGAACGGTGCGTGAGGTAGAACATGTGTCCTCCAAAGTCCCCGCCGACTCTCCCGGCCCCTGCTTTCTCGGCGAGTAACGAGACTCCCTTGCTTTCAGGAACTAAAGGATACGGTACCACTGACAGAGTTCAATTGGAATTTCGCATTCACACCCAATAGCTTCGGCATCCGCTCTCTGATCTGACCACTTCTGCAAACTGCTGTGGAGTTTCCGGAAATGCCGCTATTTTGAACGTCTCGGGGACGACCCTAATGAAATTGACGAAGGTAACGATTGTCACCACCGCCGACCCCTGCCGGTCAATCAACGCCATGTGTCAAAGGACAGGCGGCCAATGTCAGAAGGTCCTGTTTCAGGTTCATCAATCGATTGGAAGGTGAGGCTGTCACCCGGACCGCGCGGCGGCGGGTGACGGAGGACGCCACTTCTTTCTCGCGGTTCCGGCAGCAGATTAACCACGGTAAGTGGCGTAAGACTGAAAAGTTTCCCAAAGTGAAACCTCGACGACGGGCAGGTCCTGCGATTTAGCGAAATCAAAGATCAATCGAGCAATGTTTTCTGCTGTCGGGTTGCTGTCGATCAGATAGAGTGGTTCGCCTTGAGCGAGCAGATAATCAACCACCGGATCGTTCCTGTTGAGGATCATGCGGTGGTCGAGATTCTTGTCGATCCAGCCCGCCACATGTTTCTTGATGTCACTGAAATCGACGAGCATTCCTCTGTCATCCAACGCGTCGTTTTCCAGGACAATAATTGCTTTGCCGTTGTGACCGTGGAGGTGCTTGCACTTTCCATCGTAGTTCAGCAGACGATGGCCGTAACAGAATTCGATCTCTCGAGTTACGCGAAACATTATCGATTCCTTAGTTCACCGGGGGGTGAATTGGGTTGTGAATCAGGCGAAAGGCACCTGGCGAAGTAGTGCGGCCCGCCCGACAGTCTAATCCTCTTCTGTCGGCCGGGGAAATCAAAACGGGATCTCCCGACGGGCAGACATCTTTCCTCATCAGAGCAGAACGACCGAAAAGCAGGTCGACGACCGTTAAACGCTTGTTGATCGTTATGGCGTCATAAGGGATGTCATGCCTCGCTCGGCAAAATCGCGAAAGGCAAGGAGTGGTAATCATTCATCGTCGAGATCGACACCCAGAATTTCGTCTTCGAATTCATCCAGATCAATTCCACGGTCGATGGCCGACGAGATTGCTTCTTCCCGCTCGCCCTTGGTGTGATCATCGGCCTTTGAGCGGAAGTAAAGCTTGATCGGGACTTCCTTGAACGGAAGCCGTTCTCGCAGAACCCCCAGCAGGTATCGTTTATAGTCCTCGTCGAACAGTTCCTTGGCGTTGCACTTGATGACGATCGTTGGGGGTTCGGTTGCCACCTGCGTAGCGAACAGAATTCGCGGTGTCCGGTTCATTCGCGTTGGCGGTGGCGCGTTCTTGACTGCAGCCCGAATCAGCTTGTTCAGCTCACCCGTTTTGGTACGGAATCGGGATTGCTTGTAGATCGACTGCGCGAGGTTGATCAACTTCTTGACGTTGCGTCCCTCTTTCGCGGTGATCACGCAGACGGGGACGTGCCGCATGTGCATGAAGTTCTTGAACAAGTACTCGGCCCATTCCGAAGTCCCGGTCGACTCTGGAGCGAGATCCCACTTGTTGATGACGAAGATGCATGGCTTGTGCTCGTCATGGATTTCTCCGACGAGTTGCTTATCAACCTTCGAAATCGTTTCCATGCAGTCGAAGAACATCAACACAACGTTCGCGCGGCGAATACTCCGTTTCGCCCGTGCCAGTCCGTACCATTCCACGTTGTTCGCGAGACTTTTGCGTTTGCGGACCCCGGGGGTGTCGATCGCGATGAACGATTTGTCGTCCATCTGAAAACGGACGTCGATGCTGTCGCGCGTCGTCCCGGCGATTTCACTGACGATGACGCGATCGTCTTCTGCCAACTGGTTGATGAACGTGCTTTTTCCGACGTTCCGCCGCCCGACAATGGCGAGTTTCAACTCGGGAACTTCTTCCAGCGATTCACCTTCTTCCGCTTCCAGATTGTCAGGAGGCGGAAGGATATTGAGAACGGCTCGCAGCAGTTCGTCCTGGTTACGATTCCCTTTCACGCTGATCGTGATCAGCGGTGCATCCGCAACCTGATAGAACTCGGCAACTTCGCGATCCACTTTGGGGGAATCGCATTTGTTGACGACCAGCAGTTTGGGTTTGTCGATTTTCCAGAGCCGGCGACTGACTTCCTGATCCAACGCCGTGATACCGGCAGGGCCTTCAACGACGAACATGATCACATCGGCCTGTTCGAGAGCAATCCGAATCTGTGTGTCAACTTCCTCGGACAGCTCGCCGACGTCAACGATTCCGATTCCACCCGTGTCA
>NZ_DASWWZ010000257.1:0-2427 GCF_036405755.1 Schlesneria sp. | reverse complement strand
ATGTGAACATGCGCGTGTTTGAGACGCTCGCGTGTGGACCGTTGCTCATCACAAACGACCTGCGCAGTAATGGTCAGGATGAGCTGTTCAAAGCCGACCGGCACTTCGTGGTCTACACCGAGAGAGACGAGTTGCTCGATAAGCTCGTGTTTTATCTTAAACACGACAAACTGCGAGAGAAGATTGCCATTTCCGGTTACAGAGAAGTTCTGTCACGACATACTTATCTGCACCGAATGCAGCAACTCCTGGGGTCGATCAGCAGTCATCTGCACACCACGCTAAATGTTGGGAGAGAAGGGATCAATCCAGCGAAAGCTGTTCCGCTCGCTGTGACAGATGCATCTTTCATCAGTGGTTCGTTCGAGATTGATTCCGTCGATTTTATCATTAAGACATTCCTTCGGCCCCAGGCGCTGTTGCGATTGCTGAAATCGATTCTGTGCTTCTATCCTGGAGCGCACGTAACGATTGTTGATGATGGTTGTCTCCAACAGTCTGCTGATCTCGCCAGCGGAGAGTGTCGGAAGCTTCTGGAGGCAAATCCCCAATTCAGGATGCATTCCTTGCCGTTTGCAGCAGGGGTCACTGCTGGCCGCAACCTGCTCGTAGATCGAACCACGCGGCCGTTCCTCCTCCTACTGGATGACGACTTCTGCTTCACCGATCGAACTCAGGTAGAAAAATTACTTCAACGAATGCAGTCCGAGCCCGATCTAGGGGTGGTTGCAGGGGTGTGCGTCGATGTCATAGACGGAGTCCGTCAGCCCAGGAATTCAGGCGGGACATTCGAGTTCCCGGATGGAAAGACTCTGGTAATCAATTCCGCAGGTTGGCGAAATCCGCGAGCAGAACTCCGCGATTACGTCCCCAATTTTGCCTTGCTTCGTCGCGAGATTTTTAGAAGCGTCCGGTGGGAAGGTGGCATCGGCGCAGAGCACTATGATTTCTTTCTTCAATTGCAAAAGACACATTGGAAAGTTGCTCATGATCAATCCGTGATAATCGAGCACTTTCCGTTGACCGAAGCATTGTCTGGATATGAGTCGTACCGCTTCGATTGCGGCGCCGCGCAGCAATGGCTGCTCAGAAAGTGGAACCTCGAACAAATTGTGCACGATGGAGTGGTTGTTGTGGAACGAAATTCAGCCGCAGTGGAACATTCAGGAACAAAATCGACTCCAATGAGTCGTCCAGAAAAGGATTTGTTCTACTTTGATTTTCCACGACCTGAAGTCGTCGCCCTGATCCCAACATCGGCACACAATGTCCTTGACATTGGCTGCGGAGCTGGAAAGTTGGGACAGTCGTTGAAACAACGTCAAGCGGTTCATGTCACCGGCCTGGAATTAAACCCACTGGCAGCTGAACACGCCCGACAATCATTAGACTCGGTTCTTGAGCTGGATATTGAAGATGAATCGGTGCAGTTTGAACCAGGGCGATTCGACTGTGTGGTCTGTGCCGATGTCCTGGAACATCTGCGCGAGCCGGGACGTGTTCTTGAAAAAATCCGAACATGGCTTGCTACCAACGGAGTCCTGGTGATCAGCTTGCCGAATGTCCGTCATCACAGTGTGGTTTCTGGACTCTTGGAAGGGAACTGGACGTACGAACCGGCAGGACTTCTCGATAATGACCATGTTCGATTCTTCACAAGACGGGAAATTGAGAAACTACTCTTTCGGAGCGGTTTTCAGATTACCTCATTCGTCCCGAAACCGGGTTCCGGTCATGAGGAGTGGGTCGCGTCTGGTCGGCCGGGGCGAGTTAGTGTGGGCCCGTTGCAAATTGAGGGGCTATCCCCGCAAGATGCCGAAGAATTCTTCACTTACCAGTATCTCGTCGTCGCACGGTCCGCGCAGTCAGCGCGGAAATCCACCGCAACTTCATGGCTATCGCAAGACGCGATTCAATTGCTTCGTTCGAAGTTGCCCTGGCCACCGCTTAAACCGAATATCTCACTTCCCCAGGAAAACCTCGGGTGGTGTAGCGACAGCGTCAAGGCAATGTTGCGTGAAGAACTCGCACATTCACCCGGGTTAATTGTCGAACTGGGAACTTGGCTTGGTCTCTCGACTCGATTCATTTGTGACGAGGCGCCTTCAGCGCATGTCATTTGTGTCGATCATTGGAACGGAAGTCCCGAACATCATCGGCGGGGCGACTGGTCCGCCATGCTTCCAACGTTGTTTGAAACCTTCCAGGCGCTGTCGTGGGATTATCGTAACAGCGTAACTCCCCTCCGCATGACCACCTCGGACGGGCTCCGTGAAGTCGCGTCGCTTGGATTGAAGCCTGATCTAATCTTCGTCGACGCGGATCACTCTTATGAGGCGGTGCTTTCTGACCTGGAACTCTCCCACCAGTGGGTGCGATCCACTCTATACCGCAACTGTCTGTTGTTTTTCGAAGTTTTCAATCGGT
>NZ_DASWWZ010000256.1:0-4593 GCF_036405755.1 Schlesneria sp. | reverse complement strand
TCGTAGCTCGTCACGAGTAAACAGATCGGCCTCGGGGCCCCGTTTCCTTTGACGAGTTCCCTTAATCGGACGCGTTTCCACCTCGCCATCCTGAACCCAGAGAAATCGTTCGGGGGAGGCGCTGACGATGGCCCAGTCATTCCAGAGCATCAAACCGGCAAAGGGTGCCGGATTGACAGACCGCAGCCGCCGATAGAGCGACACAGGCCCACACGGTGCCGGTGCCAGCAACCTTTGCGACAGGTTCGCCTGGAAGATGTCGCCCGCGTGGATGTACTCGATCACTCGCTCAACCGCCCGCAGGTAGCCCTCACGCGTGAAGGTACTCGACACATGCGGCACGGAGGGAAGGGGAAACTGTTCCGCCAGTTCGAGCTTCCGGGGAACGGGGGATGTCTCGTCTGGGCGGGCGCGGCCTGCTGCCAGTGCAGCCTGAACATTGCGTATCCGGTCAGCGGCACGAAAAGCACGGCGGCCCGGCTCCCGCTCCGGCCACCCCTGCGAGACGAGCCAGACTTTGTGCTGTTCATGATCCCAGGCGATCACCCAGTCATAAAGTCCCACCGCCAGGACCGGCAGATTGAATTCGTTGAAGGTGGGTGTCGGAATTCGCTCCCAGGATTGCCCCAGTTCATACCCCAGCAGACCGGCGATCCCCCCTTGAAAAGGGGGGAGGCCCGCAACCCGCGCGGTTGGTAATTCCTTCCACGCTGCGCGGACTTGTTCGAAAGGATCGATTCCGTAGCGGGAACGATCAAGCTCCCAGCGGGTGATCGGATCCGCCATCAGGAAGGTGTAGCGACCGACCCCCCTCCGTTGAAGAGCGCTTTCAAACAGCAGCAGATTCGGCCAGTCTGCAAGGGCCTCTACTGCTGACATCACGTCAGTAGATGGAGAAAGCTCTTCGACGAGGGGAAACGTGATCGCGGTCATGCGTGCTCTCGCACTCCCAGAGGGCATCCATGCATCTGCACTCTCGGGTCGCAGTACTGGAAACGTCGATTACTTATGCTCTGCCATGGCGGGCGTCTTAAGAGCCTCTTCGACGAGTGCGAGGGTCTCATCGAGTTCTGGCCGAAAGAGATCACCAATCAGCAGGTCTGTGATATCCCCCTTGCGATTAGGGTGTTTGGCAACGAATCTGCCGAAGCTGAAACCGGCGTAGTAAGCGTTGACCAGTGATCGCATCCGCTGCATACCTCGGACATAATCGGGTTCCCAGGCTCCCAGTTGAGCCGCCGACGTATCCCCCTTGGCCAATCCCTCACAAACGGCATCAGCGGCGAGTTCACCTGACTTCAGTGCCAGGAGCACACCGGAAGAGTAAAGCGGATCAAGGAAGCCGAAGGCATCGCCGACGAGGACCCAGCCATCTCCGGCGGCACGGCGGGAGCGATAGGAATATTCCTTCGCAGCCCGATAAGGGGCGACACGCTTTCCAAGACTGATTCGTTGCTTCACCGCCGGACATTTTTCGACTTCCGCGTGATAGATGGCCTCGAAATCTTTGGTATCGCGATTCTTAAACAGGTAGTTATGGTCAGCGACGACACCGACACTGATGATGTTGTCATGCAGCGGGATGTACCAGAACCATCCTGTTTTTCCCTGAACCTGCAGTACGACCGTCGCCCCCTCGTCCCGTCCCGTGTCTCGCTGAGCACCTTCCCAATACGTCCAGACGGCCGCCTTCTTCAGTTCCTGATCCCATTCTCGCAGACCGAGCTTACCCATAATCAACGAACTTTGACCGCTTGCATCCACAATCACGTCAGCTCGCTCGATCCGCTCTTCGCCACCGGCTTCGTCTTTCACGCGCACACCGACGGCTCGTTCGCCCTCGAAGAGGACTTCGAGAACTCGCACACCTTGCTGCACATCGACGCCGTGGTCGGCGGCGTTCTGGAGCATCATCTGGTCGAACTCACTACGCCGGACTTGCCACGTCTGGGACGACTCATGCGGCTTGTGGTCGAGAAAATAGAAAGGCTCCGACAGTCGACCACTGGCGCCGACGAACTGCACGCTGTACTTTCGGATGAACTCGCTACTCTTCATTTTATCCAGCATATTGAGTCGTTTGAGGACCCAATACGTTTGCGGAATCAGCGATTCACCAATGTGGAACCGCGGAAACTGCTCTCGCTCCAGCAGCCGAACTTTGTGACCACGCTGAGCGATCAAAGTCGCTGCTGTCGAGCCGGAGGGGCCGCCACCAATCACGATCACGCGAGGCTCAGTCGAATTCACCATGGCTACGGTTGCTCCACTAAACAAGGAAATTTATGGACAAGAGAGGATTGATGAAAGAATCAGGCTTCTCGACACCAGTGGCTCCCTTCCACTTCGTGTGGAAAGCGAGCTGCATACAAAAGTTCCACCAGTTGCTTTAACTGAGCTTCTGACAAATGACCGAGTTGCCGGGAATGACACTCGCTGACGGCGGTGGAAAGTTCATCGACGAGTTGCAGCCCGCCAGCGGTGATGCTGACTTCGACGACGCGGCGGTTGTCAGCGCGCCGCTCGCGTTGAATTAACCCACGTGCCTCAAGGCGGTCGAGCAGGCGAGTCATATCGGGGGCCCGCGAAATCAGCTTATTTCCCAAGGCAGATGTCGGCATCGAAGCGGGATGCACGGCCTGCAGAAGTCGGAGCGCGTTGTACTGCTGCGCTGAGAGTTCATGCGATGCGAAAAGCTCATCCTCCAGCGACTTCAACCTGTCATACGTGCGCCAGAGGTTTAGATAGACCTCTTGCTGCAGGGAGTCGAAACGAGATTTTCGGGCCGTCGCAGCCAATGATGATCATCCCATGAGTTGACTTGTAACGGAATCCGCTCAACGAGGCGCTGCTTGCTGCTCGTTGCCCCCAACTGGGAACGGTTCATGCGAATTGTAGGCCGCTGGATTCATTCGTCAAGACGACTGTCGTTTCAACACCTGTCGACTGTTTGCTCACCCGAGATGAAAGAGATTTCCTTTCCTGTCGGAATTAATCTGTTTGACATTTTTTGACGATCCGTCGATAATTGACGCATGGGAACCATGACACGCAAACAACGTCAGATCAAAGAACGAGAGCAACTGTTTCTGCAGGTTGCCCGTAAGCTGTTGATCGAGCAGGGCTATGCGGGCCTGAGCATGGACCAGTTGGCAGAAGCGACGGAGTATTCGAAGGGTACGGTCTATCAGCACTTCTCAACGAAGGAAGATCTTGTCACGGCACTGGCCATCGAAAGCATGGAACGGCGTGTTGAGCTGTTCCTGAGGGCCGAACAATTCGTAGGACGTTCCCGTGAGCGGCTGGCGGCTATCGGGGTGGCGGATGAGATTTTCTCGCGTCTCGAACCACACCACTACCATTCTGAGTTCATTATCAAGCTGGCCAATCTGCGGGAACGTGCATCCGCAGAACGTCGGGAAGCACTCGATCGGCTGGAATCTGCCTGTTTTGGAACGGTCCTGCGAATCGTTCAGGCAGGCGTGGATGCAGGCGAGCTGCGACCGACCGTCGATTCGAGGGAACTGGTCTATTCGGTCATCACCATGGCGCTAGGGACGCACATGACGGCACTGCATTACTGCCCAATGTTGAAAGAGTTTGAGATTCAAGACCCGGTTAAAGTCCTGATGAAAGGAATCCATACACTGCTTGACGGGTTCGACTGGAAACCACTTTCAGGGGAATGGAATTACGAAGTCAGCCGTCAGCGAGTCCTGTCCGAGATTTTTGCACCCGAACAGGCCTCCCTGGGGCTCAACTGAATTTTTTTCGCCCGTTCTTGGCGCGTCGTCAAAATTCGACGCATTTTTGCCTGACTACAATAGCAGAACGAAACTGAACCGGGATCACCTCGAAGACGTACTTTATGAACTGGCTCGCACTACGAATGCTGACGGGCGACAAAAGCAAGTACCTGAGCCTGATTCTCAGCATCACGTTCGCGACGTTGCTGATGTCACAGCAGGTCTCCATTTTCATGGGGGTCGTCGAACGGTCTGCCAGCCAGATCATCGATGTCCGCGATGCAGACTTATGGGTGATGGACAGCAAAGTCCGGTACATCGATGAAGCTCCATTCCTGCCGAATAACGATTTGCAGCGTGTCCGCGGCGTTCCGGGGGTCGAATGGGCCGTTCGCTTTCACAAGAGCAGTGCGACCGCACGCCTGCCAGATGGAAATTTCCGAAATGTCATGTTGCTCGGGGTCGACGACGCGACGATGGTCGGATCACCTCGTCGAATGGTCCTGGGGGAACTGAGTGACCTGAACCGTGCCAACGCCGTCTTCATCGACAAGGCGGGCTACGAATACATGTGGCCTGGGGAACCATTCCAGTTGGGACGGGAATTTCACATCAACGATCGACGAGTCGTTCTGATGGGCATTTGCAAAGCATCGCCTCCCTTCACGACTCTTCCCATTCTTTACTCGCGGTTCACTGAAGTGGAACGATTTTTTCCCACCAATCGCAACCTGATGAACTACGTCCTTGCGAAGGCCATGCCGGGTCAGGACCCGCACCAAGTCTGCCAGGCGATCGAGCAGCAGTGCGGGTTAATGGCGCTGACTCAGGACGGTTTCTTCTGGAA
>NZ_DASWWZ010000255.1:0-6482 GCF_036405755.1 Schlesneria sp. | reverse complement strand
GTCTGATTCCAAATTAGATTTTCAATTGAAAATAGAATCAAAATTCTTTCGCAGGAGATTGAAGCGATGAAATTGACGCCACTTGACGATCGAGTTGTTGTTGAACCATTGACCGCCGAAGAGAAGACCGCAGGCGGTATCGTTCTGCCAGATACGGCCAAAGAAAAGCCCCAGCGCGGCAAGGTCATCGCAGTGGGCCCCGGCCGGTTGCTCGATAGTGGCGAACGCTCACCCATCGCGGTTGCAGTTGGCGATGAAGTTCTGTTCTCCAAGTACGGCGGGACCGAAATCGAAGTCGACAAGAAGGACATCAAGATTCTGCGTGAATCGGATATCCTCGCGAAGGTGTTGGCATAAGGCTTTGATGGAGTCAGCTGATTGTCACGAGACCAGGGGGAGAGCGCAACTCGCCCCCCCTGTGGTTCGTGGGATGATCAGTGAATTCGCATTCTAGAAGTTTCATTTTCCCACTGGAGTCCCGTTGTGGCTAAGCAACTTTTGTTTGAAGATCGGGCCCGCATCAAGCTGCTTCACGGCGTGGAAACGCTGGCGAAGGCGGTCGCAGTGACGATGGGTCCGACCGGCCGGAATGTCATCATTGACAAGTCATTCGGTAACCCCGTTGTGACCAAAGACGGTGTGACGGTATCGAAGGAAGTCGAACTCGACGACCCGTACGAGAATATGGGTGCCAAACTCGTTAACGAAGTTGCCTCCAAGACCAGCGACGTGGCTGGTGACGGGACGACGACGGCGACGGTTCTCGCTCGCGCCATTTATAGCGAAGGGCTTCGCGGACTGACCCTCGGTGCCAATCCGACCGTCGTCCGTAAGGGAATCGAAAAGGCTGTGAACGCAGCGATTGAGTTCATCGAAAAGATGGCGAAGCCGGTCGAAAAGAAGGAAGAAATCGCCCAGGTTGGCGCGATCTCTGCCAACAACGACCGCGTGGTAGGTGACCTGATCGCCGACGCGATGGAGAAAGTCGGTCGAGACGGCGTGATCACTGTGGAAGAAGGAAAAGGGAACACGACCACTCTCGAACTGGCCGAAGGCCTGCAGTTCGATAAGGGGTATGTCTCTCCCTACTTCGTCAATCACCCTGAATCGATGCAGTGCATTCTCGAAGATTGCTACATCCTGCTCTTCGAAAAGAAGATCTCGAATCTGCGAGAGTTTGTGCCTCTGCTCGAGAAGGTTGCCCAGCGCAGCAAGCCGCTGCTGGTCGTCGCCGAAGACGTCGACAGCGAAGCTTTGACTGCTCTGGTTGTCAACAAGCTGCGTGGCGTGCTGAATATCTGTGCCGTTAAGGCTCCAGGATTCGGTGATCGCCGCAAAGCCATGATGGGCGATATGGCCGTCCAGACCGGTGGAACGTTGATTTCGGAAGATCTCGGCATCAAGCTGGAATCTGTCGAGATTGCTCACCTCGGCCGGGCCAAGAAAGTTGAAGTCACCAAGGACACCTGCACGATCATCGACGGAGCGGGCGACAAAGAGCAGATCAAGGCTCGCGTCGATCAGATTCGTCGCCAGATCGAAGCCACCGAAAGCGAATACGATCGCGAGAAGTTCCAGGAACGACTTGCGAAGATGACCGGTGGAGTTGCCATCATTTCCGTCGGTGCTGCCACCGAAGCGGAAATGAAGCAGACGAAGGCACGAATGGAAGACGCACTGCACGCAACCCGTGCTGCCGTCGAAGAAGGCATTTTGCCAGGGGGCGGTGTCGCACTGCTTCGTTCCATTCAGGCCATCAGCGAATTGAAGGTCAAGGGCGACGAAAAGATCGGCGTCCAGATCGTCATCAAGGCCCTGGAAGGTCCGATCCGGCAGATCGTGGGCAACAGTGGACTTGACGGCAGCGTTGTCGCTGACGAAGTTCGCAGCATGCCAACCAACACTGGCTACGATGCCAACGCCGGAAAGTACGTCGACATGTTCAAGGCGGGGGTTATCGATCCTGCCAAGGTCGTCAAGAGCGCTTTGCGTAACGCCGCTTCGATTGCCGGCCTGATGCTGACCACCCAGGTGCTTGTCACGCGAAGTGACGACACCGACGGGAAGGCCAAGAGCAAGGTTGAAGGAGCGATTCGATAGCCTTGGGGTTGTCGAATCACTGTTAACCATGACAATGATCGAGCCGCTGGAGCTATCTCCGGCGGTTCGTTGTGTATCTGGACAAAGACGAGTGCCGTTGTTGTCTAGCGCAGTTTGGGAGTGTAGCCGTGATGGCGACGAAGCGCGATTACTATGAAGTGTTAGGTGTAGCCAAATCGGCCAGCGTTGAAGAAATCAAACGAGCCTACCGGAAACTCGCTGCGAAGCACCATCCGGACCGCAATCCTGGCGACGCAACGGCCGTCCAGATATTCAAGGAAGCGGCAGAGGCATTCGATGTTCTCAGCGACCCTGACAAGAAGGTGCGGTACGACCGCTATGGACACGCAGGTGTCGATGCGGGTGCCGGTGGCTTCCAGGACGTAGGGGACATTTTTGACGCCTTCGGGGATATGTTCAGTGATCTTTTCGGGGCGGGTGGCGGAGGACGTCGTGGTTCTGCAGGCCCGCGCGGTCGGAAAGGGGAGAGCCTTCAGACATCCTTGACGATCGAACTACTGGATGCGGCCGTTGGGTGCACTCGGGAAATTGAGATTGAAAAGCATGTGTCGTGTGTCACCTGCAACGGTTCGGGGGCCAAGCCCGGTACCCAGCCGCAGAAATGCGACTACTGCGACGGACGTGGTCAGGTGATCCAGTCGCAAGGCTTCTTCCGAGTCCAGACGACGTGTCCCTCGTGCCGTGGTCGCGGGACGACCATCCGAGAAAAATGCACCGAATGCCATGGTCAGCGAGTCGTGGGACGTTCCAGCATGCTGGAAGTCAAGGTCCCCGCCGGGATCGATAACGGCATGCAGCTCTGTCTCCGCGGGGAAGGCGAAGCGGGAGAAAACGGAGGGCTCGCTGGCGACCTGTACATTGATATTCGTGTGAAAACCCATCCGCTGTTCAAGCGTGACGGACGCAATCTGATGTGTGAAGTGCCGATCACCTTCGCACAGGCGGCACTTGGTACTTCACTTGATATTCCGATTCTGACAGGGAAACATCATATCACCGTCCCTGCAGGGACCCAGCCAGGTGAAGTGTTTCGTCTGAAGAATCAGGGGATGCCCGATCCCCATGGGGGGATGCGGGGCGATTTGCTCGTAGAATTTCACGTGGAAGTTCCGAAAAAGCTTACTAAGAAACAGGAAGAACTGCTGCGGCAGCTTTCCGAACTCGACGATAAGCAGGTCTCTGCAAAGCGGAAAACCTTCTTCGATTCCGTGAAAGCGTTCTTCACCGTAAACGAGGATACTGAATAATGGCGGATGAGAAGCCTGAACTCGATCCAGTACAAACTCCTCCCGAAAGTGGTGCACCAACAGTGGCAGAACAACTTCAAGCAGCACTTGCGGAACGAGATCAATACAAAGAGAAGTGGACCCGCACTTTGGCGGATCTCGAAAACTTTCGTAAGCGGATCTATCGCGAGATGGACGACGAGCGAAAGTATCAGTCGCTGCCATTGCTGAAGTCGCTGTTGCCGGTATTCGATGGTCTGGACCGTGCGGTCTTTGCGGCCTCGCAGTCGAAGAACTTTGACGATCTGCTCAACGGTCTCCTCATGACCATCAAGCAGATTGATGGTGCACTGGCCGGGCACGGAGCCAAAGCGATCGTGGCCGAAGGGCAGCCCTTCGATCCAAACCTGCATGAAGCGGTCAGCCAAGTCCCCTCCAAAGAGTATCCCCCAATGACCGTGATCAACGACGTCGAACGGGGCTATACCTTGCATGACCGGGTTGTTCGCCCCAGCAAGGTCATTGTCAGCACGGCTGCGGCTGAGTGATTCGCCGAGAGGAATCGTTTCCGTCGAGGCACGTAATGAAGAGCGACCGGTGAGCAGTGCTGCTTGCTGGTCGCTTGCATTTGTCGAACTCCGTCATCGATCATCGGAGACGAAGTCCCGCTGAAGTTCTGTTCGGAATCGTCACTAAAGCGGGGTCGCGAAGCATTCGTATGGCTGTCGAACTGCGTGCTTTTCGTCTTCTCGCTGGAATTCGGCGATGCACCCCAGTTCCCGAAGCGTGTCGGCCAGGAACTGATGCTGAATGTCCATGTGATATTGCCAGCCAACGAAGCTGGCCAGCAACACGAGGGCACCAGCGAGAGTTACTCGCGAACGAAAGTGGAACTGCGACAGGGGCCGATTCCAGAGGGCAGAGATCTGCATCGGAAACATAGCCTCCTGTCGCGAGTTCACATCAAGTCGCCAGTCAGCGGTGATGAACTTGCGCTAGTCTTCGAGATTCTCGTCGGTCACTCGTTCGACCCACCGCATCAGTTCCTGGAACTGATAGGCGAATGCCGGTTCATCGGTTCCCATGGGGCTCTTGAAAAAGGAGGCCAGGTGGGGGATGACGCCACTGCTTCCCCGGCGGGCTTCGCGTTCGGTCAGTCGAATCAGGTCAATCACCAGAGGTGCTGCCAGTAAGGAGTCACAGCCCTGCCAGGTGAATTGCAGTACCATAGGCGTGCCGAGGAAGCCCTGAAAGTGAATGTGATCCCACGCTGTTTTCCAATCTCCCATCGATTCGATGTATTCGATGGAAACCAGCGTTTGTGGTTTATAGCCAAGGATCTCTGTGAGCAGGTGATCCTTGGATTTCACCTTGTTGGCCTTGTTGATGGGGTCATCCAGAACTTTGCCGTCCAGATTACCGAAGATGTTATGGCCCACCCAGCTCATCACTTTCAGATTGCGAGCGGCAAACATGGGTGCCAGGACGGCTTTCATCAGGGTCTCGCCCGTCTTCCCGTCACGGCCAACGTGCAGGACCTGCTGCTGGTGTGCGTATTCGTCGAGACCTGGCAGATCAGAGCCGATTGAGGGGGTGAAGTTCACATAGTGAGCGCCACACTTCATTGCCGCGATGGCGTAAAGTGTACTGGCCGGCAGCGGGCAGTCTCCTTTGGCTGCAAGGGATTTCTGGACGTCAGCCCACATCCACGACTTCACTTCTTCCTTGGGGGGCGGTTCTGTCGAAGAGACATTCACCACGACGACGCGATCGAGCTTGTTGCTGGCTTTGAATGTTTCAATGTCTTTTGCAAGGCGTGTCACAGCCTGGCTGGCGGTTTCTTTTTTCGTCTTGAGACTGGCCGCACCGGCCAGGGATTCAATGCGGGAGCCCACGTTGAACAGCGTACCGGGACGGACGTTGGCGTCGAACTTTGCCAGTTGCGAAGCGATTCCCGCGAGTGTTTTCTCGTTGAAAACGTGAGATTTCTCGATCAGGTTCTGGGCTTCGGCCGAGTAGGAGGTGTCGCGAATTTCGTGGCCACCAATGACGATTTCATCCCAGTTGACCAGGTCAAGACCCGCGAACGGAGGAAGCGAGGTGACTAATCCTGTGGTGTCTGTCAGACCTTTTCGCAATGCTGCCAATCCGACAACAACGGTCGTGGCAACTCCCCCCCAGGCGCCGATCAACCAAACTCCGACTTTCCGCTTCGCCATGCCCTGAGCCTTCCTCTACGCAGTTTTGACCTGAACTTCGAATCCCTGACCCGAACTTTCAATCCGTCACTTTATCAGAGGGATTCGGGCATCGCGAGGCACACAAGCGTCTACCCCGATTACGGCGGAATAGTCCTGCTAATCAGTCGAGTTGAGGGCATCGCACTTTACCAAAGCGGCAAAGTCGATGTCTGGCATCATTGGTTGTCCGGTCCTCGGGCGTCGAAATGAATCGGGGAAGAATGCTCGAAGAAGTCCGATTTCGAACAGTCTCGCGCTTTTTGAGTTTGCTGATCGGCCCCATTTCCGACGGGTGAGCGCGAGTCGAAGAATACAGGCGAATCTCCGCAAGGAGTCCCATTGAGAATGGAATGATCCTGTGGCAATCTCTTCCCGGATGCATTCGGCATTTGGTTTTTCCGTCAAGTCAGTAGAATGCGTTCCATTCACGGCCTGATAAGGATGTTGTGACGATGACCCATCCCAATCCCAGACGAGACGGACCGATGTTCCCCTCCCCCATTGCGCGCAGATCTCATCGTCCGGCCGGTAGACGCGGATTCACGCTTTGCCTGATGCTCGTCATTGTTTTGGGGGGGATCTGGAAACTTGCCTCCGCTCAGGACTCCGCCGAAGAGCCCGAGGAAAAGGGAACGACAGCAGCTGTCTGGTCGAATGAAGGCAAAATCCCCACCGAACCCTACGAAGTCTGGCTTGCGCTGGGGGCATTTCGCTTTCCCCTGGCCCTCACTTCGATCATCGTATTATGGTTTACGATCGAACGGATGGTCGTACTTCGCCACGGTCGGGTTATTCCCAATCCCTTTGTGAAGCGATTCTTCGAGCACCTGAAATCAGGCAATCTCGAACCGAGAATGGCGATCAAGCTTTGCGAGGACAACGGCAGTCCGATCGC
>NZ_DASWWZ010000254.1:0-4283 GCF_036405755.1 Schlesneria sp. | reverse complement strand
CAAATTCTCGCCGAACTCGATGACCCGCGTAATGACGACCGGTAACGGAGATTCGCATGACAGATGAAGCGACCGTGACACCCCCGCAGGATTCAGAATCCCCCACGATTGTGCGGCATGCAATCCTGACGGTTTTGACTTTGATGTCAGTGTTGCTTTATCTGGACCGTTTCGCGGTCAATATCGCGTCTGAGTTCATCCGCGAAGATCTGCAGATGACGCAAACGCAGATGTCCTGGTTCATCAGCGCATTTTTCTGGTCTTACGCACTTTGTCAGGTTCCCGCCGGCTGGCTGAGTGACCGTCTGGGCGGTCGCGCGATGATGACCCTCTATATCATCGCCTGGTCCATCTTTACCGGGTTGATGGGGGCTGCGAGTGCCGTCTGGGTCGTCCTGTGGCTACGCGTTTTCTGCGGTGCCGCTCAGGCGGGTGCCTATCCGACATCGGCCAGTCTGATTCGACAGTGGTATCCCATTTCCAAGCGGGGAATGGCGAGTTCTCTGGTGGGATTGGGAGGCCGCTTTGGTGCTGTGCTGGCCCCGCTCATGACCGCCTGGCTGATCCTGTACTTCGTCGGAGATTCATCCGCCTCGAAACTTGCACCGACCGACGTTCTTGATCCTGTCGCGCTGCTGGCGCGTTTCGATGGCCCGCCCGATACTGCGACTCCCCGCGATAAGTTCATTTCTGGTTATCTGGCTCAACTTCCTGAAACAGAGCGATCCCAGCTGCTCGATCATGCGGCGCTGGCGGCGGCTCAACTTAAACAGCAGGAACAAAAGGCGAAGCCAACACCGTTACTCGAGCTGGCCGACTGGGTACCCCGATTCGGTGTGAACGATGTCCCGGAAATTCGGGAAATCCCAAGTCAGTTCCGGGAGGCGGTCGATGCCTTTGCCGCTCGAGTATCAGATGCGAACCTGATCGACTTTACTGCTGTTCCCGTACGATTGCCTGCGAATGCTCAACGGCTGCTTGTGCGGCGTCAGCAGCAGAACGATTTGAGTGAAGCAGAATCGACGCTGCTCAACCGATCGGCTCTGGAAGTTCTGTTTCCTAAAGAGATTCGCAAATATCAGGGACGGGGGTGGCGGCCGACCATCATTCTCTACGGGTTTATCGGAATCGGTGTCGCTCTGGTGCTGTTCGTGGTCGCTCGAAATCACCCGGAGAGTCATCCCTGGTGCAATCAGGCCGAACTCGAAGTCATCAATGATGAACCGACTCGCTGGGCGAAAAGCAGGGAGCCAGGTAATCCTACATTTCCGTGGCGTGCATTCCTGACCAGCCTGAGCTTGTGGGGAAACAGCCTGACACAGTTCTTTACGAATATCGGCTGGCTCTTCGTCGTGACGTCGCTCCCTCGGTACCTCGACAATGTCCACAGCGTCCCGTTGGTAACGAAGGGCGTGATGACTGCATTTCCGAGCGGCCTGGGGATTCTGGGGCTATTCGCCGGTGGACGTGCGACTGACTGGGCCTTTCATGTTTTTGGACTGAAGAGCGGTCGCCGAATCCCGCTGGTTGCTTCTCGTTTCGTTGCCGCAGGGGGTTACGGACTGTGTCTGATTGTCAGTGCACTCTTTGCACCGACTCCGGAAAACTGGTGGCTCCCCTGGCTGTACATCGTTGGTCTGTGTATCGCTTCCATGTCGGTCGACTTCGGCTCCCCCGCCATCTGGGCCTACGCTCAGGATGTCGGCGGACGCTATACGGCATCGATCCTGGGTTGGGGGAACATGTGGGGGAATCTTGGTGCTGCCGTTGCGCCGCTGGTCTACAACATGGTGCTGGGTGAAAACCCGACCGTGGGGGACTGGAACAACGTCTTTCTGATGTGTTGTGGTGTCTTCGTTCTGTCCGGCTTCTGTGCCATGCTGCTCGATTCCACAAAGCCGCTGACGGTTGAGCGGGCATCCTGAAGTGCAGTGCGGCCTACCTTATTGAATTGGACGGGATCTGACTGCACGCTAGCACTTCGCGAAATGGCTCCCGCCAGCCGTATGCGAGAAAATGTGCAGGATGAATTCCTGCCGGTGCACGATTATCATTTTCCGGATTCTATCTACTGGATACCCCCCTCACTGGAGATCCTGTTCCATGTCGTTGATCGGAAGTCTGCGTGATGGAAAGTCTGGAGTCACCCGAAATGCACTCCTGCTGGGATTCGTGTTTTGTCTTGCCTGGGGAAACTCACTTGGCGCACAAGAGACGCTCATCCAGGGACTGGAAAAGATCACTCAGTCACCTCGATTCAAACACGCGCACTGGGGAGCATTATTTGTTGATCGGGAAACGGGCCAGGTTGTCTTTGAGCACAACACGGACAAGCTGTTCATTCCTGCTTCGACCACCAAGCTCTACAGTGTCGCGACCGCACTGAAGGAATTCGGTGCGGAGTATCGCTTCCGAACTCCGGTCGTCCGACGTGGTGACGTCTCTCCCGAAGGTGTGCTGGAGGGGGATCTCATTCTCGTCGCCTCGGGCGATCTCAGCTTCGGTGGACGAACATCCCCGGAGGGGACTCTCGCCTTCGCTGATGGGGACCACACGTATGCGAACGGAAATCCCGATGCAGAACTGACGGCACCCGACCCGTTGGCGGGGATTCAGGAACTGGCGGAACAGATCGCCAAATCAGGGATCCGGCGAGTACGGGGTGATGTCCTGATCGATGACCGACTTTTCGAAAAAGCGGAATCATCGGGAAGTGGACCCAGTCAGGTGACGCCTATCCTGATCAATGACAATCTGATCGACTTTCAGTTCAAGCCGACTCAGCCGGGATTGCCTGCCGAACTTGTCGTCCGACCTGCAACGAGTGCTTTTCAGGTCGAATCTAAAGTCCTCACTGTCGAAAGTGATCAGTCTCCGGAGATCGAAATTCGGGATCTGGGCTCAGGCAGATTCTCGATTACCGGCCAGGTGCCGGCCGGGCATAAACCTGTATTGCGAGTGCACGAAGTTGCTGATGCGGCATTGCTGGCGAGAACGGTGCTGATTGAGGCCCTGTTGCGAAAGGGTATACAGGTTGACGCCCCCACACTGGCTGAAGCCCACAAAGATCGATTGCCACGAGTTGACGAGGTCAAGACTCTGCCCAAGGTGGCTGAGTTGACGTCTCTCCCCTTTTCCGAGTCCATCAAGTTGATATTGAAGGTGAGTCATAACCTGCATGCCAGTACGCTACCCTTACTCGTCGCGGCCAATCATGGCGAGACGACCCTCGCTGCGGGGCTCAGACGCCAGCATGATTTCCTGAAAGAGGCTGGAGTCGAAGTCGAAACAATTTCGTTTGCAGGCGGGGCCGGGGGAACGCGTAGCGATTACGTGACACCTCGAGCGACCGTCCAACTGCTTCGCTACATGGCAACGCGTCCGGATTTTCCGATCTATCAAGCCGCACTTCCCCGGTTGGGAGTGGACGGGACACTCGCAAGAAACATCCCCCCCGACAGTGCCGTGCGAGACAAAGTTCAGGCCAAGACCGGGACTCTCTATACCGGCAACACGATGAACGGAACCACCCTGATGACCAGCAAGGCGCTGGCCGGCTACATGACAACGGCGAAGGGAAAGAACTTGATTTTTGCCCTGTTTGTGAACAACGCTCATCTGCGGGACGGTGTCACGGCGAAGACGTTTGGTGATGACCTGGGAAAGTTCTGCGAGGCTGTCTACCTGAAAGAATGATGTGCCCGGTGAGATCGTGTGAGGCCGTTGGCCATCAGAGCTTCACTCCCCCCAGTCGTCGAATCAGGTAGTCGTCAAATCAGGATGCGAGCCGTCGCGTGTCACGCCTGCGTTTCCACAGGATGCTGCCCTCAATTCCGTTTCGCTGTTGCAGGATTCCGGGAGACCACATGAAGGGACGCAGGATAGATGCAGGGAGACCGGATGGGGTTGGTTTCCAGCGTCGTGGGCAGGCTTCGTTGCTGGAAACCTTGAGCAAACTTGGTTAAACCTTGATTTTTACCCCCGTTCCAAGAACAGAAAGTTTGCATGGCTTTTCATCATCTGACGCTCGACAACGGCCTGGAGGTTGTGGCCGAGACGAATTCCGCAGTTCACAGTGTGGCATTTGGTTTCTACGTCAAGGCAGGAGCTCGCGATGAAACTCCTGAAGTCTCGGGCGTCAGCCATTTTCTAGAGCACATGGCATTCAAGGGGACCGAGCGTTTCTCGGCCGAAGACGTGAACCGGATCTTCGACGAACTGGGGGCCGACAACAACGCCGCCACCGGTGAGGAAAGCACAGTCTATTACGCGGCGACGCTGCC
>NZ_DASWWZ010000253.1:0-3702 GCF_036405755.1 Schlesneria sp. | reverse complement strand
TTCCAGTCGTTGATATTCTGCGTTCATCCGTGAATCGCTCCCTGAAAAAACGTTGTGGTAAACGCTCTTTACAGCGATTCACGGACTTTCTCATACCCCAATTTCTTGTCGAACAATTCCCGACAATTTCAGAATCCGCCCATCGAATGGGACGTCCGGGAGGGACATTCTTCGACATCCACACTTCGTTCCTTATCTGAGGTTTTTTGTAAACGGACCTGATTTGCCCACGGCTGCGATCAATGGACTGTGCACGATTCTAAACGAAGACATGGGGACCTCCGGCGATTTGATGAATCATTATCGGGCTCATGCGCGGGCAATCGTGCGGAAGTACCACCTCGACCGACATCGTGCTGCCACCGAATTCTTTCGTCTCGCGGTCGAGATTGGAATGGAGTTGTATTCTGCGCAACTACTGCGCGATGCAGCGAAGAATGTCCGCTGACGCATATCGCTCATCACCAATCCGCTGGCGATACCGAGCCGCCATTTCGTTGACGTGCGGCGTATGCCCCATCACCAAATCGACAGCGGGCTGATCCAAACTCTCCCCCGCCATTCTTTTCGGAAATGTAAGGGGTGGTATTTTCAGTTTCCCGCACAAATGAGACTCGTCAAGCGTGGTGACGCTGCAGGCACCGACCCAATCAATCGCGTCCAATTTGACTGCCGATTTCAATTTCGGGACACTTCATTTCCAAGTCGTTCACTCAGGAAGGCAACGTCATGTGCGGACGCATCACGTCGAAGGTATCGCCCCAAGATCTGCAGGAGTTTTTTGACGTTGTTCGCTTCGACGACTCGATCGATTGGGCGCCTCGGTACAACGTCGCCCCCACCACCCAGGTAATTTGCGTGAAGAGTGCACGGGACGGACGCGAGGCATTTCCTGCTCGGTGGGGACTGATTCCCTCTTGGGCAAAGGACTTGAAGATTGCGGCCTCCACGTTCAACGCCCGATCCGACACCGTCGCCACCAAACCGATGTTCCGATCCGCCTTCAAGGCCCGGCGGTGCCTCGTGATCGCCAGCGGTTTCTACGAGTGGAAGAAACTGGACGCCAAGAACAAACAACCGTATTACATCACGCGGACAAACGGTCACCCGATGGCGATGGCGGGTCTGCACGAATGGTGGAAGTCGCCCGAAGGCGAAGAGATCGTCAGTTGCACAATTTGCACGACAGAGGCCAACGAGATGATGAGTGAACTTCACGACCGCATGCCGGTGATCCTCACGAACGATCAGATTGCACCATGGGTTTTGGCGTCACACAGGGAGCTGTTCTGTATCTGTGGGATTGGCGACGACCGGAGAGAAGAGGACCGCGGTGCCCCATAGCGATGACCGTGCTGTGCGTCGGTCGATTTGACCAACGCTGAGTTAAGGAACCACTTGCAATTGCGTATTTGGATAGTTCGCCGTCCTATTTGTTGAGTGTATGAATGCAGAGAGTGGACCTGTTAGTTACGAGAGTGGGCACTGCTTCGGAGAATTGTCGGACGCTCGATCACGGAAAACGGGAGGCCGGAAGATGATTACGAGCATTGCGGAGGCTAAAGAGTATCTGCACAAGCTATTCTGTCAGCACCTTGTAGCAATTGGGTGCGTCCACAGACGTGTTGCGGAGGATGGCACCCCTAGAAGCGAGTGGCATAACTTTCTGAGCTCTGCGTTCATCCTTTGCAACGGTGAAGATTGGTATTTAGCCACAGCAGGACATTGCCTCAAAGACCTTCAAAAACTCTGCCAAAGAAAAGACTTAGACCTTTACTCACCGTTCTTCTCTGACAATTTCGTTCTCCATCCAAATCCACTTCCCCCACTTCACTTTAACATTGAGGAGCGGGATATTGAATTCCTCGACGACGATGTAAAGGGAATTGACTTGGGTCTAATAAGGCTGAATCACCTTGAAGTTTTAGCGTTCAAGCAGAGCAATCGTATCCCCCTTAGGGCAGACAAATGGATGGCGACACCATCGGTTGATATTGACTGCTATTTCATCGCTGGCGCATCCAACGAAGGGTCGTCTGTAAGCGAAATTAACGGGCAAACTGCCGTGGACATCATGACGAACACATTTGCCCTTCGTCCGATTGAAGCTCAACCAACGATTATCCCAGAGATTCCATGGACTTCATTTGAAGTCCCCGACGATTCACTGTCGGATATTTCGGGAATGAGCGGCGGACCGATCTTCGCAGTTCGCCAGGACGGAACGCAGGTCAGATACTGGGTGGTTGCACTTCAAAGCCAGTGGAATGCATCAAAGAGGATCGCATTTACTTGCAGACTGCCGGAATTCTCACGTATCGTTGAAGAAATGGAACGCAAGAAAAGAACCTGAGTGAATCTTGCTCGATCAAACTCCTTCGTGCCATCTGAGAAATTCGGCGTCGCTAATGCGTTGCCCATCTGCCCCGGACCGTAAAGATCTAGGCGGTTAAGTGCAACCCTAACCACGCCTCGGGATCTCTCTGGTCGCTTCGGCATGACACACACCGACGGACTTGCAGACTGACTGCGATCAGTGCCTCGTAAGCTTCTTGATTTTCTTGGCGGGCGCGTTCTTATCCTTGACGGGCGACTTCTTCTTCGCGACCGTTTTCTTCGTGGGCACATTCGTGGCTTTAGCAAACAACCACTTCCGCACGTGCTCAGCCACTTTCTCCAGCCGCTCGTCACTAATCCGTTGACGGTACCGGGCCGCCATGTCGTTGCCGAGCGGTGTGTGCCCCATTACCAGATCAACGGCGGGTTGGTCGAGCGTCTCCCCCGCGATCGTCTCAAATGTTCTCCTGAGGGAGTAAAATCCGATCCCCGATCGATGCAAGCCGGATTCGTTGAGAAGCCTGCGAAAGACGAGAGAAACCGGGTTGCCCGTCGTATTCTTCGACCAGCTATTGCCGTACTTCGTGATGAACACAATATCAGCGTCGTCGTCGCTTTTGGGTTGAGGTCGCTTTTTGAGTGATTCTCGAATTGCTTTGACCGTTTCAGGCCACAGCCGCGCTCGTCGCGACATCCCTGTTTTCGGTCTCGCATACGACAGCCAACCCTCTTTCAGGTCCATGGCAGCCTTTCTCAAAGTAGCACAGTCGTTGTTTCCGAAACCAGCATTTATCCCGAGCAGGATCATGGTCTTGAGGTGCACATCCGCCGCATCCAATAGCGTGCGGATTTCTTCTGAAGACAGATCACGGGCTCCGTGCCGGGCACCTTCGATTCGCAATGTCTTCGCCGAAGGTTTCTTGAACGCGGCACCAAACCGAATCGAAGACGCAATCAGCCCTTCATCGTAGGCGAATTTGAGGATCGACCTGACCTGTTGAATTTCGTTACCCAGAGACACTGCACGGCGGGTCTTCGCAAGTTTGACGCGATACGCGGCGAAGTCGTCGGGTTGTAGATCAGAGACCACTCGAGTCTTACCGAACTCGGTAGCAAACCGCTTTCCCGCTTTGACGGCGTCTTCAAACGTGCGTTTGGAGATGTCGCCGCTTAGGTAAAGCTGCTCTTTCCTCGTGAGATAGGCATTTGTGACGAGCTCAACCGTGGGGCCACCCGGGTCTCCCTTGGCTCGCGGCTTTCGTCCCGCGAGCAGGTCATCCTTCACTCGCAGCCATTCTTCCAGCGCTCCTTGCGGATCTCGCCATGGGCCGAAGAAATGGAACTCGCCCCGAACCTTCTTTGCCC
>NZ_DASWWZ010000252.1:0-17182 GCF_036405755.1 Schlesneria sp. | reverse complement strand
TGAGCGGCCGCATCCGTGACTCAACTGGAGCTGCAACAATTGACAAGAGAGACAGGCCGGTTGAAATCATGGATTTCTACCACTGCCTGACTTTTCGGTACCGCCAGATTCAATCAGCCTGAAACTTCAAAAAGCCAAGATCGATTTCCATCTTCTGTCGTCTAACGAATTTTCCCCAGTTATGCAGGTTCGAGACAGCCGACCCCGTCCTGAACAACTTCTTCGAATTCACCAGTCAGGGGATCGCGTCTCTGCAGTCGACCTGTCTGGAATCGAGCTAACGTCTTGTCGGCGGAGGCATTCGCAGAGGCCGCGCCATCTACGAGCCCTTCCACGAGGCTGTTATTTTTCGGAATGTAGTGACATGCCATGAAGACGGGGAAACAGACTCCGTATGAAAGCGAATAACACGCCGTGTAAGCCAGCTTGCTGGCAAAATTCGCATTCATGTACTTGTCGCTCCAACTGCCCATGGCCGCGGTCGCAGAGTTCATTCCCGCCTCAAGATTTGAGGCCGCTGATTCCAGTTTATCGGCCACATCAGAAAGAAAGGCATTTGTCTCAGGAGCTGTCGGATTATTCATGTTTGTCTTTCGAAACGTCTTTAAGTTGTCAGCCATCGATTCAAGCAAATCGCGGATGAAACGATCTTCGGTCGACCATCTAACTCTCAATCAGTCCCTCCAGGCCAACCGTGTCTGCCTTAAACTTGGGATCGGAAGATCTGCTGATCGAATTTTTCTTCCGCCGCCATCTCCAGGTACCGTAGTAACCCGGTCGAGGTGCAGGATTGAAACAACGGGACCTTCGCATGGGGGAACTGGCCAGAGAGCCCGAGACAGGGCCTTAAGGTTCATGTAAATTCACGAGGCGTTCTCATTAAACTGGTGAAGTTGGCGTGATTGGGCTGCGGGAGTAAAGCGATCTTGGATCCCTCTTAGAGACCATGATCACCTATGGTTGGTGCCACGGTCCGATCGACTGCGGCGTCAAAACCATTAACCTGGTGCACCTTTGCACAAATTACCCTTCTTGTCTTTTCAACACTACTACGGGTCAGAACCGCCGTCAAATCGTTTCTTTTTCAATCAGCGATTATTTTTACATCACAAAAAGTTCAGGTCGTCCTGACAGCGTGCGGCCGGTGTCGGATTTCACGACGCCCAATTCCACGTTTATAAGCTCCATTCCGGTGAGCTCATACGTGAAGGAACCCTCAGATCCTTCTTTACCGCTGAATCCGCAACCAAAACTTGAGGATTTCATCAAATTTGACGGTTGTAGGGCCGATAAGGATCGGATGAATCAGAAGACATAGATAGATTCGCTCTTAACGCCGGTTTCGTGACGGTTAAGTTCGCACGAGCGCAAACTTCACAGTGCTGCTACCCGTACAGGCACTGTGCCAAAACTCAGCTGGAGAGTGAATTTTCTGCCTGAGGAACTGCTTAATGAATCTGAAGGAGGGATTTTCCAGTTCATGGCCTCGATTCCTTATGGCACCTGAACGCCTCTTCAAAGTTGTCCGCCGTGCATGCAGAATCCCGGCACTCCCGCAGCCTGCAACGGTTGCTACCTGCGCATTCTTGGTGCTTGTGACTCTGTCTGGATGCGCAACGCTGCGCACCACCCGTTCAACACAAGGGCCGGCGGCCGGGTCTCCGGCGGTGTCTTTGGTTCGCCTTCAGAGCCCTGCAACTCAGGACTCACGCTCGAGTGGCCCTTCGTTCCCTGGTGGAGCCTTCAGGGATCAATTTGGTGGTGTCAGCGCCAGCCTTCGAAACCGTCTCGAGGATTCGATTGATTCCGCCGACGACTCAAATGAAGATCCCCAGTTTAATTACCCCGATGTTTGTGCAGACCCTGCCAGGCGTTATCACGACGAATTTGGGGTTGAAGGCGAATACGATCCTTTTCTTCTTCCCTGGCTGACGAATCTGATCTTCGAAGATCGCTGGTTGCTGGCAGAGAAAGACCCCGCCGAGGTACTGAAAAACCAGTACAAGCGACAGTTGAAAATCAACATTCGCGACCCCGATCCTGATACTGCGAATTTTCCGAACGGGGCCTACACGATCCCTAAAGGAAGATTTTACATTGAAACGTCCCCGGTCGGTTTCTATCGCCGGAGTGCCGAAGGGGGTCAGCCCGCCATGTATCAGTGGGAGTATCTGATTCGCTACGGGTTGACGGACAACCTCGAGTTTCGCGTCTTCTCCAACGGCATTACGCACGAAGCGGGATCGGCAGGCCAGTCTGGAATCACGGGGTATCAACCCCTCGCAATTGATTTCAAAGCGAACTTCTGGGAAGAAAACACCCGATACCACCTCCCTGCCATGGGACTGGAGATTTACCTGCAGACGCCGCTGCTGGGATCATCCGCATTTAACACGGGAACGCAGCCGTCCGTGAACCTGCTGTTTGATCAATCACTGCCCTATGAAGTCGGTTTTGAATACAACATCGGCTACACCGGGGTGCAGAACAGCGAGGGAGAAATCGCGTACCAGTTCAGTTTCCAATGGTCACTGCAGCGGGAAATCGTGAAAGATTTCGACGTCTTCTTTCATGGCTTTTACAACGCTGCCGCGCTGCCCCGGCTGAGTCAGTTTCAGCTGGCTTCCCAGGCCGAGATTCCCAATGTCACCGTTATGGGTGTGGGAAGCCTCTGGACAGTCAATGACCGTCTGGCGGTCTTCGGAAGTTACAACTTCGGGATTACCCCGGATGCCCCCATCAGTTTCGCTCTGATGGGTTTCGCATTAGCGCTTTAAGTGCAATCCGATTCGGTTCCCAATTCTCTGGTCCATCTACAGAATCATCCTCGCGAACTTCTGCAGCGCACCATGACCTGACACAATCGGGTGGATTGAAACCGAGCTCATTCTGCCCCCAGCGGACCGGCAAACCATGTCCCCTCAATCTGAATCCCATTCCCTTTCGGCGTCTGCGAACGGCGCAGGGCAAATCAAACTGAGCGCTCATTTCTGGGCTGTGCTCAGTTCACACCGACTGCTCTTTTCGAGCATCCTTGTTGGGCTCGGATCCGGACTGGCTGCGGTCGCCTTTCTGAAGGGACTCGAGTTCGCCTCGCACATCATTCTGGAACAATGGATGGGATTGCGGCCCCCTGCGGCCGGCGAAGGTCCCTCGCAAGTGGCAATGTTGCCCACCCGCTGGTGGCTTGTTTTGATGATCCCGACCATCGGGGGATTCATTGCAGGCGGAATCGTCCAGAAATGGGCTCCTGAAGCGGCCGGAGATGGTACTGATGCTCTCGTGAAGGGGTTCCACAAAGGGGAAGGGAAGATCCGTTTACGGGTCCCTCTCGTGAAAGGCTTGGCCTCGATCATCACCATCGCCACCGGTGGCTCTGCCGCACAGGAGGGTCCGACCGCCCAAATTGGTGCCGGCCTGGGATCCTGGCTGGGAACACGCCTTGGTCTTCCCGTAAAGGAACGCCGACTGGTCATGCTGGCCGGTGCGGCAGGGGGACTGGGCGCTATTTTTCGAGCTCCCCTCGGAGGAGCACTCTATGTCACGGAGGTCCTGTATTCGACGACCGCCAGTGAATCGGCGGCGTTGTTGCCCTGTGTCACCAGTTCCATTGTGGCATACTCTGTTTTCGCATCGTTTGTTTCTCCTGAACCGGTATTTCGAGTTCCCGACTACACGTTTCATGGACTGAGTGACCTGGGCCCCTTCACCCTTCTTGGGTTGCTATGCGTGCCGGTGGGCTGGTTATTCGTCAAGGTGTTCCATTACACACGCGATCCCCTGTTTACAGGATTGAAAATCCCCAATCTGCTGAAACCAGCGCTCGGCGGCTTGGCTGTGGGACTCATCGGATTAGTCTTCCCGCAGATCCTGGCTGGCGGATACGGGTGGGTTCAATGGGGAGCCCTCGGAGAGCCGCACGATCTGCTTCAGCCGGGCGAGCAACCATTCGTCCCGAATATGGGCTTTGCCGTGCTGCTGACACTCGCTCTGGTCAAGATTGTTGCCACCAGCCTGACGATCGGGTCGGGGGGAAGTGGGGGTGTTTTCGGTCCTTCGATTTTCGTGGGAGGTATGCTGGGAGGGGCCTTTGGGCAGGTCCTCGCCTGGCTGTTTCCCGGTGCCTCATACGAGCCCGGAGCCTTCGTCCTCGTGGGCATGGGAGGCTTCTTTGCAGGAGTCTCGAAAGCCCCGCTGGCTTCCATTCTGATGATCTGTGAATTAACGAATTCTTACAGCCTGCTGGTTCCGTTGATGCTGGTTTGCGGGCTGCATCTGGGACTCTCGACGCGCTGGTCTCTCTACCATGAACAGGTCCCGTCGCCTGTCGACAGTCTTGCCCATGAAGGTGATTTCACCATTGATCTGCTTGAGCAGACCACGGTGAGTGAAGTCCCACTCATGACAGAAAAACTGGTGACGGTCCAGGAAAGCCTGCCGATCGACTCTGTATTGACGCAATGCCTGCAATCGGACCAGGAGACATTTCCACTGATGAACAGTCAGAGGGAACTGACGGGAATCATCCGTCGCGAGGACCTTTACCATGCGTTTGGAAATAGCAATCTGGGCCCGCTAGTCCTCGCTGCTGAACTGGCAATTCAACCCTCTCCGTTCGTTGTGCCGGGGGATGAAGTTCTCATTGCCATGATCCGAATGAACGAAATCGACATCAACGAGATCCCCGTGATTGATTCCTCGAAATCAGGGACCGTCATCGGCCTGCTCAGCCGGTCAGCTCTCACGGAGACCTACATTCGCCGAATTCGTCAACTTCGCGGCCCCAGTCGAATGGGCTCCATTCCCGGCAGCGTCACTTCAGCTTTCGTCCCTCAATCGCACTAGTCAGAGCGGATTCGATTCGCCATAAATCCGCTGGGTGGTTTCCAGGTTCAACGCAACTCTGGAACCACGGGTTCTTTGAATTTCGAAGTTGTCACCCTTCGGACAATGAGCATGAGTACGGGCCAAAGCAGTCCAGAACAGATCGACTTTCCACTTGTCCACAGCGGCTACGTTAATTCGCTTTCGCGCTATTGCGGCCAATCCCGCCCCTCACTGAGGATACGGCTCGAGCGGGTGCTGATCCTGGTTGCTGTTACATGGCTGCCGTTACTTGTCCTTTCCCTGATGTCAGGACATACCTTCGCCGGCAAGGTGCCTGTCCCACTATTACATGACCCGGCACTGTCGGGACGACTTCTGTTCGTACTTCCCGTTCTGGAACTGGCCGAGGCGATGGTCGCAATCAGCCTGCCCATTCAGATTCGCCATTTCACGACTTCACAGATCGTTCCTGCGAATCAGAAACCTCAATTTGAAACGATCCTCAATGAGGTGCTTAAGCTCCGCTCGTCCGTCTATGTCGAACTGCTGATTGGCGTGACGGCATTGGTATCGGGGGTGATCTTCCATCGCGTTGTCTTTCAGGACATGTCGCCAAGCTGGGAGCACGATGCGACCACGACGCCTGCAGGGTGGTACTACGCATTGGTCAGCCTGCCAATCTTGTACTTTTTCGTACTGCGATGGCTGTGGATTTTTGGGCTTTGGGGATGGTTTCTTTTTCGCGTTTCGCAACTGGATCTTCAATTAACGCCAACTCACCCCGATCACGCCGGGGGACTCGGATTCCTCGGATGGGGTCTGGCAAGCTTTTCTGGGGTTGTCATGGCAATTTCCGCAATGTTCTCGTCGGCCGTCTTCTATGAAATCATCCACAAGAACCAGTCGATCGAGACGATGAAGTATCATTTAATGATCTTCGTCATCATCACCCTCAGTCTGGTCCACGCCCCTTTGCTCGTTTTTTTCTGGCGGATGTCCCGATGTCGATTCCTGGGACTGCTGGAATTCAGTTCGCTGGTGCTCCGCTATGACCGGGCGTTCGAGGAAAAATGGATTGAAAAGCGATCCGGCGAGCCCGCCGAAAACCTGCTCGGCACTCCGGATGTCCAGTCCCTGGTCGATATTGCCCGTGGCTATGAACATGTGACCGAAATGTGGCTGCTGCCATTCGACACGACCGGGATCATGGTGCTCGTCGGTGCAGCACTCATTCCCATGCTTCCACTTTTAGGGACGGCTTTGCCGCTGAATGCGATCCTCACTAAACTCGCCGAACTGATGATCTGAGGACTGGTCGAATGGATCTGCAAATTTCGCATAGTTAAGGGAGATGAGGATGAGTGATTTTCAGGCGTCGGTTGTTTTGCCTCGTCCCCGCCAAGAGGTATTTGAGTACCTGCGCCGTCCTGCCAACCTGTTAAAAATGTTCCCCGCAGAGAAAACATCCCGCCTCTGGCTGAAACATCCCGACATCATCTCCGTCGGCGAATGTATTGAATTCAAAGTCAAGGCGATGGGTGCCCAGTTCGTGTTCGTCCATGAAGTAACCGAACTGGCAGATGCCGAGCGGATCGTGATCAAACAGATCGAGGGACCGTTTAAGGCATGGTCTCAGGAACAGCACTTTGCTGATTCCGGCAACGGCAACACGCTGCTGACCAGCGTCGTCCAGTTTGATCCGCCGGGCGGAATGCTGGGATTCGTCGTAACGCGAAAAGTCGTCATGAGCCAGCTTGAGAACTGGGTCAGCAAGGGACACCAAATCCTCCAGCAGCATCTCGCAAATCCGACCGGCTGAGTTCGGGCTCATTCGGCTCGCAACTGGAATTCCACGAGCGGCAAGATCCCCGGGCCTGATTGAATCAGGTTTGGCACGCACCTTGGGCCATCCTGTGACGAGAGTGAGTGACGAAGCCACCCGCCCGCCGAAAACACGTTCTCGATTTCGATCGAATTCGGGGCGGCAACAGTTGGGATCGAACGAACAACCAACACTTGCGCCACCAACAGCACAATCCTCAATGTCGCTGACAAGTGTTGCCATTTCTCAACGCGTGATGCCGAACTTCCTCGTCGCTTCAATTCAT
Organism: Schlesneria sp.; assembly: GCF_036405755.1. Lineage (NCBI taxonomy): Bacteria > Pseudomonadati > Planctomycetota > Planctomycetia > Planctomycetales > Planctomycetaceae > Schlesneria > Schlesneria sp. The sequence goes on along the minus strand of NZ_DASWWZ010000252.1, from coordinate 10,247 downwards.
GAGGTATGTTTGCAACGTAGCGCTTGGATTATCACCCCACGGTGTCACGCTTGTTGACTCGGTGAAACTGACGGAAAACGGTGCTCGTCAACGCAGGCCTCATTCTCGCGCCGGGCACAAACACTCATTTGTCCTGATTCACATCCTCGGATCGACGCCGTGCGGTGCGGTGGAAGTTCGTGAGCGAACAGGCATAGCGACAGAAGGACGGAAGAAAAATGACGCGAAGAGACTGGATTATGATTGGCGGGGGAATCTGCACCGGTGCGCTGCTCGGGGTTGGAGTTCCCAAATTGACTCGCCACCTGGGACCAATCATCGTCGAGGCAAGTCAACGAGCCGGTACTGTTTTCTCAACGGTTGCCGAAGTTGTCGCCACTCAGTTGGAACGAGCCGAAGACTTCGCCGCCGAGCGTCGTGCAGCCCGCAGCAGCGCAGTCTGAGACCGCTGCAGGCGCGGATGCGTCTGCAGCGGCTCGTTGACAATGGCGACGAAGTTCAGGCAATCGAAGTTGAAACAGCAGGTCACTTCCTTCAGCGTAAACGGATCACCGTTCAAACGTTGTCGGCAGCGGTAGAAATTTCGCCCGCCGAACCTGCTCTTTCTACTCCCCACTTCCAGCCGCTGACTTCGGGAAGATCATCGCCAAACTGCTCGATGTACTCCTTATGCTCGACCAGTTTTTCGTGGATTGCCTGCTTGAAATACGCGGCCCGCGCACCCAGTTGAGGCAGCCGGTCGATCACGTCTTCCACCAGATGGAATCGATCGAGGTCATTGAGCACGACCATGTCAAAGGGAGTCGTCGTCGTCCCCTCTTCCTTGTACCCGCGAACGTGCAGATTCGCATGGTTCGTCCGACGATAGGTCAGTCTGTGGATCAGCCACGGATAGCCATGGAAGGCGAAAATAATCGGCTTATCCTTAGTAAACAGCGCGTCATAGTCCCGGTCAGACAGACCGTGCGGATGATCGCTCGATGGCTGCAGTTTCATCAGATTGACAACATTGATGACACGCACCTTCAACTCGGGAAGGTGCTTTCTTAACAGATCGACCGCAGCCAGCGTTTCCAGCGTCGGGACATCACCGCAACAGGCCATCACGACGTCGGGTTCGCTCCCCCGATCGTTTGATGCCCACTCCCAGATTCCCAGTCCGGCATTGCAATGCTTGACAGCCTGATCCATCGTCAGCCACTGCGGGGCTGGTTGCTTGCCGGCCACGACGACATTTACGTAGTTGCGGCTGCGAAGACAGTGGTCGGTCACCGACAACAGACAATTGGCATCGGGCGGTAGATACACCCGAACAACTTCGGCCTTCTTGTTGACGACGTGGTCGATAAACCCCGGGTCCTGATGGCTGAGTCCATTGTGGTCCTGCCGCCAGACATGCGAACTGAGAAAATAGTTCAGCGAAGCGATGGGGCGACGCCAGGGAATATGATTACACGTCTTCAGCCATTTGGCGTGCTGGTTGAACATCGAATCAACGATGTGGATGAACGCTTCATAACACGAGAAGAATCCGTGGCGTCCTGTCAGCAGGTAACCCTCCAGCCATCCCTGACACTGGTGCTCACTCAGCACTTCCATGACTCGTCCATCCGGACTGAGCTTATCGTCGTCGGGACTGATGTTGTCCATGAAGCAGCGATTGGTGACGTCCAGCACGTCCTGCCAGCGATTCGAATTGTTCTCGTCAGGACTGAATAGTCGGAAATTCTTTCGATCGAGGTTGGCCCGCATCACATCGCGCAGGAATGTTCCCATCACACGGGCAGATTCCGCAGTCACCGCTCCAGGCGAGGTCACGTCCACAGCATAATCACGGAAATCGGGGATGCGAAGTTCTCGCAGTAGAAGCCCCCCGTTTGCGTGAGGGTTGTCGCTCATCCGGCGATGCCCCTTCGGCGCCAGTTCCTGAAGCTCCGCCCTTAAATGTCCCGATTGGTCAAAAAGCTCTTCAGGTCGGTAGCTCTTCATCCATCCTTCGAGGATGCGGATGTGCTCGGGCTTATCCATGTCTCCCATGGGTACCTGGTGACTTCGCCAATAGTCTTCGCACTTTTTGCCGTCGATCTCGGGTGGACACGTCCAGCCTTTTGGGGTGCGGAACACAATCATCGGCCAGACCGGTCGCTTGATCACCGCACCCGGTGCGCGCGCTTCAGCCCAGATCTGCTTGATTTCGGCAACGATTGCATCAAATGTTGCTGCCAGCGTCTGATGAACCTGCTCGGCATCGCTCCCTTCCACAAAGTACGGCTTGTAGCCCAACCCTTCGAAGTACTTCTGCAACTCCTCGTGTGGAATTCGCGCAAGCAAACAGGGATTGGCGATCTTGTAGCCGTTGAGATGCAGAATAGGCAGAACACACCCGTCCCGCGCCGGATTCAAAAACTTGTTGCCGTGCCAGCTTGTGGCAAGCGGACCGGTCTCGGCCTCTCCATCACCCACGATGCACGACACAATCAGATTCGGATTGTCGAACGCCGCGCCGAACGCGTGGCTCAAAGCGTACCCCAGCTCTCCTCCCTCATGGATGCTTCCCGGAGTTTCGGGAGCAACATGACTGGGAATGCCTCCGGGAAAGCTGAACTGCTTGAACAGTTTCTGCAACCCCGGAATGTCCTGACCGATGCTCGGATAGACCTCGCTGTACGTTCCCTCGAGGTACGCCTGTGCCACAATCGCGGGACCACCATGACCGGGTCCAATGATGTAGATCATCTCGAGGTCGTCGCGCTTGATCACGCGATTCATATGGACGTAGAGCATATTCAGGCCGGGGCAGGTCCCCCAGTGTCCCAGAAGTCGCGGCTTGATGTGATCTCGTTTGAGAGTTTCCTTCAGCAGCGGGTTGGCCATCAGATAAATCTGACCGACCGACAAGTAATTCGATGCTCTCCAGTAGCCATCAATCTTGCTGAGCTCTTCGGCGTCCAAGGGAGCACTTCTGCTGAGATCGCTGTCGTGTCTCTGTTTTCGCTTCTCTTCAAGGATTTTAGCGGACATCGTCACTCCAGTACTCAAGGGTCAAGACGTGGGATACTGAATCCTGATCATAATTCGCCGAGAAAAGAGAGCAATGGCCAGAGATGCTTTTGGCAGCAGTACAAAACCCGCAACAGGGCTGAGGTTCCGGAATGAGGACCGGAATTGTGCTTGCCTTGCTTAGAGATAGCTCTCGCTGGTTTGGAACATTCCCATCCGAGTTTGCAGGCCCAGCTGTCGGACACTTGGGAACGAGCAGGACACGTCATAAAATACGGTGCACGGCTTGGAGGCTTCCGACTCTCGTCTTTAAGGAATTCCGATGACGAACGTGTTGCTGCTCGGGGCGGGAACGATTGGGCGGATGATCGCCACCCTGTTGGTTCAGTCAGGCGATTACTCAGTGCGGGTCGCCGATTCAGATGCCGAGGCTCTCAGACGCCTGCATCAGAAGTATGGGGTCGAGACGCTGCTGCTCGATGCCTCAAACGAGCAGGAACTCGTCGCCGCGATGTCGGGAATGAAGGCCGTCATTTCGGCACTCACATTCAGCCTTAATCCCACAGTCGCACGTGCAGCACTGGCCGCAGGAGTCAGCTATTTTGATCTCACCGAGGATGTCGCCACGACAGCCGTCGTACGTGATCTGGCTGACTCGGCCAGGGTCGGCCAGATCTTCATGCCCCAGTGCGGACTCGCACCGGGATTCGTTGGAATTGCGGCCAATCACCTCGCCACAAAGTTCGAATCCCTCGATTCGCTGCTCCTGCGAGTCGGCGCATTGCCAGAGTTCCCGACAAACTCGTTGAAGTACAACCTGACCTGGTCGACGGATGGCTTGATCAACGAGTACTGCAATCCCTGTGACGTGGTGCATCAGGGGACGCGTCAGGACTGCTGGCCCCTGGAAGGACTGGAACATCTCTCCATCGACGGTGTCGAATACGAGGCGTTTTCGACATCCGGCGGACTGGGAACTCTCTGTGAAACGTACGAGGGGAAGCTGAGAGAACTGAACTACAAGACTGTTCGTTACATTGGGCACCGTGACCGAATGTTGTTCCTGCTGGACGAACTGCGATTGCGTGAGCGTCGTGAGCTTTTGAAGGAAATCCTCGAGAATGCGCTGCCACGCACACTCCAGGATGTCGTCATCGTCTTCTGCACCGCGACGGGGATTCGTGACGGTCAAATGGTTCAGTTGTGGGACGCTCGAAAGGTCTACCACCAGACTCAGGGAGACGAAGTTTGGAGTGCGATCCAGATTACGACCGCCGCAGCAATCTGTGCAGCCCTCGACTTGCATCGACAGGACCGCCTGCCCAACACTGGTTTCGTTCGACAGGAACAGGTTAACTTCGACGACTTCCTCGCCAATCGGTTCGGCAAGCACTACGCTGCGGCGGGCGCGAGGATCAAGGAGTAGTCTGCGCAAAGACGCGACGCCTGCTTACACGAAATTGACAATCGAAAATCGAAATTGAGGAGACATCAATGACGCGAAACCGGTTCTTCCCCATCATGCGTTCGTCACTGGGTCAATCGCTCTTACCACTGGCCATGGTGCTTGCAGTCGCATTCACCGGACATTCCATGGCTGAGGACAAGACGGAAGGGGCGGGGAAGAAACCGGAGTGGAAATCGCTGTTCGACGGAAAGACTCTGAAGAACTGGCAATCATCCAACTTCGGGGGGGAAGGGAATGTGGCCGTTGAAGACGGGATGATCGTCTTGAGCCAGGGCTCGGACATGACCGGTGTTACATGGACAGGCGACGAACTGCCCCGAATGAACTACGAGGTCGTCGTAACAGCTCAGAGAATTGATGGTAATGATTTCTTTTGTGGAATGACATTTGAAGTCGACAAGGATCCCTGCAGCCTGATTATCGGTGGATGGGGCGGGGGAATCGTGGGAATCTCCAGCCTTGACGGACTTGATGCAGCCAACAACGAGACTGCCCGATACGAGAGCTTTGAAAGAGGGAAATGGTACAAGATCCGACTGCGTGTCGCAGAGCAGGGTCTGATGGCCTGGATCGATGACAAACAGGTCGTCAGCGTCTCGACCAAAGGACGAAAGATCTCAATCCGAGGTGAAGTCGAACCGTCGCGCCCGTTCGGAATTTCATGCTATGCCACGACGGCTGGCCTCAAGGATATCAAGATCCGAAATTTGACCGAAGAAGAAGCCAAGGCACCGCTGATTCGAACTGAGGAAAAGAAAGAGAAAGCAAAGTAATCCACTGACCCCTCACCCCCACAACAACTCCAAGAGGGGCGGGATTCGGAGTCTTATTGACGAAGACGTGGCAGCGACCAATGCCCTTAGTCGATGACTGAGGGCATCTCTTTTGAAGCGACAGGACGTTGTCGATTGTCTGCAAACCACCATGACAGAATGTGGATCCGTTCGCTTCGACCACATGCTGCATGGGTTTCGACATTCGCCGGGGTCGATAGAACGCAAAACGAGTGGGGGGGCGCGAGAACCCAGTCTACTGCCACCAGGAATACGGTAACTATGAAATAACGCAGGCTCGGTTCTCTTGCGAAAACCGAGCCTGCCGCTTTGCGTCATCGTCGGGATCGAAAGGGATCCGCGGGACGAGACAGTGGCCGTCTGTAGACAGCCCGTCGACTGCTGTCAGACGTTGCCACCTCGCTGGCGTTTACTGTCGGAATCCACTAGACCACCTCCCTTTCTTAATAGTACACCCGCTTCGACTGGTCAGCCAGTACCAGTCACTTCACGGCTTCAGGGTCCCGTCGCGTACGTTTCCGCGACCCACAAAGCAATTTTTTCCGAGAGACCGGGTATCGACAAGCCCGATTTTCGCTCTCTCGGCAATTTTTCGGGAATTCTCAAGTTAAAGAAGCAGGCACCACTTACCCCAATGATTGACTCAGAAAATACTTACAACTGAATAGAGAGCCTGAAATCAACCGCGGCAGAAACCTGAATTCGACCGCTCTCCTCAAGCAATCGTTTTGGGGTATTCTGAATTTTCAATTGTATTGGTGATCGACACAATGTTTTACTTCTGGTTCCCTTAATTGCACTCGAGGGTATTAACTCCCGGGGAGCACGCCCCCTGTATCTTCAAGCGATTGACTCACCGCAGAATTCAACACCTCTCCTCGGTTCCCGCATTTCATCGATTTCACAGTCCCGCTTAAGCGAGAGGCAGGTCCCCGGAAATTTCATCCAGTACCTTCAACGATGACTCCACTCGAGATGCACGACGTGAAGAGGCAATCACCAACATGGCCGGTTCGACACTTATCATGTTTGGGGGGCTGGAAATGGTTTGTGTACTACGTACTGTCAGCCATGGTCATCAACTGGCCGCTGCTGGGGTCGCTCACAACGCATATCTCTTACGGCCATGAAGCCGAAATCACGGTTCCTCTTCTTAACGTCTGGACGATCTGGTGGAATGCCGACCGAGCCCTCAACGGGATGTCCGGCTACTGGAACGCTCCCATTTTCTATCCCACCGCTGGCACGTTGATATTCTCCGAAGCGCAGCCCACCTCCCTGATTGTCGCTCCCGTCCTTTGGCTGACCGGCAACCGGGCGCTGGCTTACAATCTCTACCAACTGACCATCATCGCTCTCAACGGATTTAGCGCACATCGCCTCTTGCGTCGACTGGGACACACGCGATGGCTGGCACTGTGCGGTGGCACAATGTTCCAGATCCTTCCCTTCATGAACTGGCAGTCAGGGGTCGTACAGCTAACGACACTTTTCGGAATTATCTGGACCGTTCATTCGCTGTTCGATCTTTTCACAAAAGAGCCCACCGAGGCGGTAGGTATACCAACCCGCCAGCCGGCCTCTGACTTCTCCAATAAATGGCTCCATCCCACTTTCGCCGGAATCGCCCATCCCATTTCAGGTGTCGGTGTTTGGCTCGGAATTTCCTACGGACTCACTTACTGGCTCTGCAACTATTGGGGTCTCTTTCTGACGGCGCTTTTGATTCCGAGCAGTCTCGCATTCTTTAGCAACAAACTATGGACGTTCGCATTCTGGCGGAACGTGTTCATTGCCCTGATCATCGCCTCATTGATGATCGGTCCCTTTGCCTGGATGCAGCATCGCTTGTCACTTGAGCACGATTGGTCGTCCGCTCGAACGTCTGAAATGATCGAGGGGCTTTCTGCACATTGGCGCGACCACACTGATTCCCCCTGGTTGACCACCACCCCCTGGCTTGAGTGGCCCGAGCGCGAGCGTGAGAATGCCTGGGCCCTCGGGGGCGGGGGCCTGAAACTTCTGCTCGTGCTCCCCGGGGCTTTTGCGGCGTGGATGCGACCGCAACGACGCCGTTGGGGACTGTTCGTTGTCATCTTCGGTGCCACTGCGCTGGGACTGTCGCTCGGACCAACAGTGAGAATCTCGAGTTGGTTCCCTGTATTTGGGGGTGTCTGTCCGTACGAATTTCTCATGACGAATTTTCCTGGCTTTTCGCTGATCCGCAGCCCGTTCCGGTTCGCTCTCTTCGTTCAAGTCGCCGCCGTGTGGATGAGCGTTGAAGCACTCGACCTTTTGAGCCCGGCCCGCTGGTTCGTGGATCCGATCGCGGAGCAACTGCAGGGCCTCGCTGGACGTTTCCAATTAACGATGCGACAGCTTTTCAATTGGAGCGATCGCAAGACGACTCAGGCAATGTTCGTTCTGCCACTCATCACCGCGAGTCTGCTCGTGACGCTGGAAGTGGTGCCACAGACCGCGGAACTCTATCCCATCCCTTCGCACAGAAAACTTCCTGCCTGGGTCATCTGGTTACGGGATCAGGGAGAGCCGGGGGCCGGTGTTGCCTGCCTGCCCTTCCCCACGGGGTATCAGGTATCCGATTACGAGCAGACGACACTGTGGATGTATTGGGGCACGTTTCATGGCAGGCCGCTTCTGAACGGCTATTCGGGCTTCTTCCCGGCGACGTTTATCGCGATCAAGGAAGGACTGGAACAGTTCCAGCAGTCCAATGCTCAAGAGGGCGATGCCCAGCAGGCGCCCCATTTTTCACGCTATCTGCCGGACAATCCCGGCTTGAGGCTGCTGAATGAAACGCCAACTCGCTATGTCGTCATGAAACGGAGTTTCGGGACAAGAGATGATGTCTGGAAGCACCCGCAGACCCGTTTTCGCTGGGCACATGTGGCCAGTGATGAACTGGAACAAATCGATATCTACGAACTTCCGACGCTGGACGACGAGTAGATCACGTCAGTCACAGGTCGGTCGGAACGACTCGGCCGGGCAGGGCGTCTGGAGGATCGGTCCTGAGATCAGCGACGGGTAGCAGACCTGGATTGATAGGGCTGACTTCCCGCGTTTTCGAAGACGTGCTGATAGCCAGCTGCCGTCAGTGCCAGCTTCTCTTGCTTCGAGACCCACCACAATAGCCCGCCAACCGACGCAAACAGTGTCGAAATCATGCCCATCATGAACAGAATACTGACCATATACGCCTGTGGTTCCGCAGCATCTGATTCCAGTGCGTACTTGCACATCGGACACGCAGATGCAGTGGAAGCATGCACCAGCACCAGCGTTGCCAACATCAGACTTCTCGACAGGTATTTCATAGTTACCTCGAAGTTGATCTGCGTTTTCCGGGAACATGCTGTGGTGCATGCGTCGGAACCCATCACGAAAATGCAATCCCGTTGGCGTCTCGCCGTCAGACAGATGCGCCAGGCCAATGGTAGAGCATTACATAGATAATAACGCCTGTCAAAGAGACGTAAACCCAAATCGGAAATGTCACCCGAGCGATCCTTCGGTGACGCACCCAATCCTGTCGCCAGGCACGGTAAAGTGTGACGAGAGCGAGGAACGGGACGACTGCCGCAAGAACGACGTGCGTCGCCAGAACGAACAGGTAAACACTTCCAAGCAGCGTTCCCTGGTGTCCGAATCGTTTTCCGGGCATTCCGGTGTAATGATCCAAAGCCGCGTGATACGTCAGGTAACTTGCCAGAAACAAGATCGATGTCACAAACGCCGCCACCATGGTGCGTCCATGGGCAGCTCGGTGTCCTCGTTTGATCAAAATGTAACCGGCCACCAGCATGATCCCGGCGAGGCCGTTGAGGCCCGCGTTGACTGCGGGAAGAGCCGCTGCCCAGGCAGGAAGTTTTTCCACGGAAAAATACCCAGAAATTGACTAGGAAGGATGACTGGTCTTCAGAGGCGCGATCCGTTTGAGCTCGCGACGCAGTTTCGAAACTTCTTCAGGCTTCTGTGCATTAAACTTACCGATCACCCGTCCCGTCGCATCAACGAGCATGATGTTGGTGGAATGGATGATCTCAAACCCCGGCTTCAAATCTCGATCGAGTTCTTCCTGCACCGGCATTAAAAAACTGCGTTGAATCAGACCATAGATTTCCGCTTGATCGCCCGTAAGAAACTTCCATCGCGAAAAGTCCGCCTGTTGAGCCTCTCCGTAGGCCTTCAGCACTTCGGTTGTGTCCCGCTTGGGGTCAACAGTCAATGAGACGAGATGGAAATCATGTTCCTTCAGCCTCTCGGAAATCTCCCGCATCTCTCGGGTCACATTGGGGCAGGGGCCCCGACAGTAGGTGAAAATGAACGCAATGATAAATGGCTTGCCCAGTAAGTCCGCCTTCGTCACCGGATTTCCATCGGTGTCGGTAAACGAAAAATCTTCAATTCCGTCTGGACTCCACGGGTTGTCATCACTTCCCGGAGTGACCTCAACAGCCGAAACCGTCCCATCATTCTGCGGAACAAGCTTAATCACCTTGCCGCTGCGGCCATCGTCGTCCGCGGTCACATTCGAGTCCACCACGTTCAATCGTGCGAGATAAGTCTTTCGCCACTGGTACCACCCGAGAATGATTCCAATCAGGCACAGGCCCCAAAGAATGCTGCCGATCCACAGCAGTGGTTTTTTTCGAGTTGCACTATTCGACTCCGGAAGCGAATCCGCTTGTGGCGTCTGTTGGTCATTCATTGCGGGTCTCAATACTGGCAAGTTCACGGCTACCGTGCGTTATGGGCTGTCTGACGTCCGGTCAGCCAAATCGCAATCGAAATGTAGACGACGGCAGCAGCAATTGTCACCGTCAGAGACAATGTGAAGGACGGCAGACCCGCAAGGGCATCTGCGTCAGGGGTGACGAGATGCCGCAGTCCCGCCGTTCCATACGTGAGAGGATTCACTCGAATCACCCACGCCAGCCAGCCCGTTTCTGGAGCAGGAAAGA
>NZ_DASWWZ010000251.1:0-2468 GCF_036405755.1 Schlesneria sp. | reverse complement strand
CGGGTTTGTTCGGTCTCTGCCTGATCGAGGCAAAGTCAGCAGAGGCCATTCATTTCATGGTGTCGGAGTGGCGCGGGTGGTGCAGGTCGGTCAGCGATGGTGCATTCCATTCTATCGTTGTCCAGGCGGGACATCCCTTCGCTGGTGTATGGCGTGAAAGAACGAAAAAACCCCGACCGGAAATGATTCCGGCGGGGCCATTCTTGATCAGTCGAACCAGTTCTGTCAAAGCAGAAAGACTGGTCTTGATTGATTTAGCGTTTCGAGAACTGAGGGCTTCGACGAGCTTTCTTGAAGCCGTATTTCTTTCGTTCGACCATTCGGCTGTCTCGGGTGAGGAAGCCGTTTTCGCTCAGCAGGCCGTGCAGGCTGGGGTTCATCGCTTCGAGAGCACGAGCGATACCCATGACGACGGCTCCGGTCTGTCCGGTCGTTCCACCGCCGCTGACGCGGACCCACAGGTCGACCTGTCCGAGCTTTTCAGTCGCACGAAGAGGAGCTTCGATCATCTGCAGGTCACGAATGTTCGTGAAGTAAACTTCGAGTGGGCGGCCATTGATTGAAGTGGCGCCGGATCCGGGCTTCAAACGGACGCGGGCGACGGAAGTCTTACGGCGACCGGTACCGATCGCGACCCCTTGCCGATCCAGCTTGCCGTGAATCTTGACGACAACCGGTTCAGGTGCAACCACCACAGGTTCAGGTGTGGCCGAAAAATTCAGTTCTGGGGAATCAGCAATCGTTTCATCCATCGTATGCTTGCTCAACGGAAGGGTACGGGAAAGTATTCGAAGAAACCGACGTTCTCTGCCGGGACGGGATCACCTGACTCGGCCGTGACCGAAACAGATGCCGACACCTTATTTAGGAAGCAGATGCGACGGCAGTGGTTGTGGTTGTTGGGCCTGGTGGGTGTGATCAGGACCGACGAACAGCTTCAGCTTTGCCAGCATGTGGGTAGCGAGAGCGTTCTTGGGGAGCATTCGCTTGACGGCGAGACGCAGGATCTCGGTCGGGTTCTTTTCCCACAGGTCGATCGCAGGAATGGTGCGCTGACCGCTGGGCCATCCGGTAAACCAGACGTAGCTCTTCTTTGACATCTTGGTCGTGTAGTGCGGATGCTCGCCGTGAGCCATCCGACCGCCGGTGAAGCGAATCTTGTCCGCGTTCACAACGATGACATAGTCACCGGTGTCGACGTGTGGCGTGTAATCGGGGCGATGCTTGCCCATCAGAACCGTCGCCAACCTTGTCGCCAGACGACCAACCGTCATACCTTCGGCGTCAACCACAAACCACTTGGCTTGATGATTCCCGCTGGGACTACGATCGGAAGCTTTTAGAAATGTCGTGCCAGGAGCAATCACAACTACAACCTTCACCCAGATTCACAAATTCAACACAGACACCGACCCAATTTTTTGGGGAACGGGAAATTTAACGACTTCACGCATTCCCTTCAACCGTTGGTGTGAACTTTTGTGGCCATATCTTCCGATTGCCACTCGATTTCACTCGATCCAACCCTTAAAGCGTCTTGAGATATTCAAGAACGGCCCGCTTCTCTTCGGAATTCAGCCGATTCGGGAAGAGATGACCCTGAGGGCTTTTCCCCGGTAAACGCGTGTCGAAATACCTTCTTTTTCGGGCGGGAAGGGTGTCTGCCGCCGGGATTTCGACAAAGTCGGTTACCTCCAGGCCGACGCGTTCCTCATCATACCCATTCTCCGTCCTTTTCCAGATTTGCGGACGAGACTCAGGATTCAGGATGTGCCACAAAGTTGGGACAGAGCCATTATGTAAATAAGGCGCACTAGCCCAGATTCCATCCAGAGGAGGGGCCACATAGCCAACGGGATCGGTTTCGACGGGATCCGCTCCGAATCGGCTCAGCCAGCCTTGCTTCATCCAGGAACGGTGCTCCGGCGTCAACGCGTTCAATCGCAGCGGATCCGTGCCGATTTCGTCAATCGGGACAATCGTCTGCACATATCGAGCGTCGTTTCCGTAGGTTCCATGACACTGCGAGCAATTTTCCCGGAAGACGGCTGCCCCTTGCTGCGCCAGGTTTTCATCGATGGCGAAGGGGTATTTCGGGGGGGAGAGCGACTCGATCCAGGCGAGGATCTCTTCAAATTCCGGCTCCCATTCCGTGAGCTGCTGCGGGGAAACCCGGGGAATCAGGATAAACTGCATCAGAGGTCGCGCTGTCTTGGGTGCGAATCCGTCGGCGTAGAGCGACTCTTTCTTGCGGACGTTCCAGAACGGCGGAGCATCCACGTCATGGTGCTCCAGGCGAGGAAGTTTGCGTGTCAGGTCCACCGACATGTCCGGGTTCCGAAAGGCTCCCAGCGCGATCCCAAAGATGACGGAATTGGTTGTCCCGTCGGTGGTGTTCAGGGGCATCTGCAGCGAGCCGAGATCGAGGTGTGCGAGGGCTTTACCTAACTGCAGTTTGGTGGCGCGCA
>NZ_DASWWZ010000250.1:0-4313 GCF_036405755.1 Schlesneria sp. | reverse complement strand
CTCCCTGCTCCAGCGTGGCCAGGGATCTGACCGAAATCGGTAACAGCCGGGCAAAGTCTTTCTGCCTCAGTTGCAGCTGTTTCCGTAAGTCGGCAACGCGGTTCCCAGCGAGAGCTCTTCCCGCCGGTCCCCCTTTCGCGTCCCGCTCTTTCACAGCTTTGGTCCTCGCAGTGGCCCTGCGACGGTTACTTGCCGACATTCGTATTTTCGTCCTCGTCTCAGATTCCCGTGAACACAGAATTCTGAAGCACACCTGTACTGTCCGAAAAAGAGGTCTCTTCAATCTTCATCGACCGAAGGATGCTCAGGTATAGATTGGAAAGTGGCGTCTTGGGCTGATTCCAATGAGCACCATGTCTCAGCCCCATATTTGCGCCTCCTGCGACAAGAGTCGGCAGATTCAGCGGATTGTGCGTCGTGCTGGCGCCACTGCCGAACAGCACGATCGTATTGTCGAGCACGTTGCCGTTCACATCCTGATACTGCCGCAACCGCTGCATGAAATACGCCAGTTGCTCACTCAGGAACAAGTCGTACCGTGCGAAGCTCATCTGCCCGTTCTTGTCCTCGGCATGTGACAAACTGTGGTGGGTCGCCTTGAGTCCCAGTTTCACAGGGAAGGTATCACTGACCCCCATCCCGTCTTCACGGTTCAGCATGAAGGCGACCGAACGAGTGATATCCGCGTCGAACGCCAGAGCGATCAGATCGAACATGTTGCGGTAATACTCACGCGGTTCCCCCTCGGACGTTGCGTCGAGATTCAGATGGGAGTAATCCTGCGGCTTGATCGGGATGTCGATCCACTTTTCGGACGCGACCAGTCTCGCCTCAATCTCATCGAGTGCCGTCAGGTACTGATCCATTTTTTCCCGGTCGGACTGGCCAAGTTGCTTGTTGAGCGTTTTCGCATTCTCAAGCACCGCATCCACCAGCTTGATCCGTCGCTGAAGCTGAGCACGTTGCGTGGCGAGCGACGCCCGGTCACCCCGAAACAGACGATCAAACACGCGACGCGGATTGTTCTCGGCCGGGATCGGTTTTCCTTCGAGGTTGTAGGAAATCGTGCCGGTCCGCGAGAGGAAGCCGACACCCGCATCAATCGACAGCACCAGCGACGGCTGACGACAGTACTGTTTCGTGTGCAGCGCAACGACCTGATCCAGCGCCACGGAGTTGTAGGTTCCCGGCTTTGGATTGTGCAGCGGCGCCCCGGTCAGCCACATGTCCGAACAGAGATGCGGGTCCGCCTTGGTTCCATTCGGATGGTACAGCCCGCTGATAAAGCTGAGCTGTTCGCGGAAGGGACGAAGCGGCTCCGTCGACTTTCCAAACTCGAAGTCGCGTCCTGTCTGTTTGGGAAACCAGCTCCACTCATCAATTCCGTGCGAGGGATTGGGAAGTGACATCCCGTTGGCGGTGTAGATGGCGCAAAACCGGCGAGGAATCTCCTGGGCCGCTTCCTTGCCCATCGCCTCCAGTAACGGAAGTGACAACGTCACTCCGGCAAGTCCCTTAAGCACCGCGCGACGATTCAGTTGTACTGCTGAGCCCATGTTCTGCATCCGGTTTTGTAAGGAGACTGCCAGCCTGTTGTTTTATTTTTTGAGAAACAGATCACTCTTCACGATCAGGCGGATCATATCGTGCATCCGATAGTCGTTGGACCTTAACTTTTTCCCATGTTCCCGAATCGATTCGGTTTCGTTGTACGTCAGACTGCGTCCCACGGCATAGCACGCCAGGTGCCGCATGAATCCAAAGGCAATCTGATCAATTCGGTCCGTTGCGAAATAGTCCTTGAGTCCATTCAGGTCAGACACTTCGGTCCCGTCAGGAAGTGTCGAACGGGGGTCACTTTTTCCCGAAGACTTGAGCAGGCCTGCGGCGTCAAACTGCTCAAAGGGGAATCCCCACGGATCGATCCCTTCGTGACACTTCGCACACCCCTGCTGGTTGCGATGCCGCTCCAGCTTCTCACGCAGCGTGAGCGGGCTCCCCTCGTCTTCCGGTAGTTGCGGAACATTCGGTGGTGGATCAGCCGGTGGTTCGCTGATGATCTTCCGCGCAACCCAGGCCCCTCGTTTGATCGGGTTCGACTCACGACCGTTACTGAGTCCTGCCAGAATCCCCGCATTCGTCAGGACCCCTCCCAGATCTGTTCGTCCGTGCGGGATCGGGACAAATTGAAAACCACTTTCTATGGAACCACCCAGACCGTAATAGCTCGCCACGACTTCGTTCGCCACGATGAAATCCGACGTCACGAGCTGGCGGAGCGGCAGATTATTCTCAATCAGATACGCGACGAATCGGACAGGCTCCTGCCTGAGCTGCGTCTTGACGTCCCGCGTTAATCGCGGAAACTGCTGCGAATCCACGGCCACCACATCCAGCTTGTCCAGGCTGAGCCACTGAGAAACGAACTCGCTGAGGAACTGCTCGAATCGAGGATCACGGATCATCCGATCGAGTTGGTCATCGAGCAATCCCGGCAACGTCCCGTCCGCAGCCCGCTCCAGCAACTCCGCATCCGGAGCCGTGTTCCACAGGAAATACGAAAGCTTCGAGGCGAGTTCGTACGCATCCAGGTCCTCTGGTTCGGGACTGGCACTGTTCTCGATCAGAAACAGGAACTGCGGCGACGTCAGGACGATCGTCAGCGCATCCTTGATGGACTGCCGCGCGTCCCCGGTCGCATCGAACGAACTCTGCCAGACGTTCAGGATCGCTGCTTCTTCCGCCTGGGTCACAGGTCGCCGGAAGGCCTTCGTCGCGAATGAGCGAATCACCCCCCGGGCCTGATCCATCGGCTGGTCCAGAGAGTTCACAGACGAGAAGATCCGTTGATGGGTCGCAGGTGGCCAGCTTTCAAAATACGGACCTTCGAACTCGATCGACTTCACGAGCAACCGAGGCATATCGCGTCCGTCGGTGTACTCACTGCGCACGCCGATTTCGCGGATCCCGGCCAGATAGTTCACGTTATCTTTTTCAACATCCGGACTGGGAAAGTCGTTGATCGCCCCTTCGAAAACGTAGGTTTGAAGTTCATCGGACTGCACACGTTGCGGTGCGCCGACAGACGTCAAGGTGCTGCCGCAGTCACGGCGCAGACCAAGATAAACGCCCAGGGAAGGAGATCGGTTCTCAAACTGCGAGAAACGCCTGGTTCGCTCACCCTGATCGTCCAGTCGATTCCAGACCAGCCGCTTCAATCGCGCCGGATCCCGATACCGCGCGTTGATCTTCAACTCCCCCGCAGGAAGACGCGCCAGCAGAAATGCGGCAGCAACTTCGTCTGCGTTCCCGTCCCCCTTCAAGTCGATTTTCCGTTCGTTCAGGTGTCCCGCCACCTGCCGTTCACCGAACTGCAGTTGTAATTCGCCCGGTGAGCCCCCCGGAGCACAGTAGACATCAAGCTGGTAGACTCCCGGCTCGGGGATGACAATCGTCGTTTCCGGCGACATCGAAACATCGGCGGTGACCGCGCTGGTCCCGGCCGGTTCAACAGGCGACCCCGCATCCAGCAGCAGGGCATCCCGATACCGTGCGGCACGGACCGTCACCCGAAAATTACCGGAGTCGGGCAATTCCCGCAGTGAAATCTTGAAATTCGCCATCGGGCCATACGTGTTCGACTGGCCAAAGATTTCGGGACTGGGGATCGCAGGACGCAGAAGCAGCCCCTCGGGCACAGCCTGATGTGCCCGCCCTTTCGGATAACCCGGCGTCCCCCGGACGCAGGCGAACACGGCGTGATAGATGCTATCGAACTTTCGCCATTCACGAATCGTGTCGTTACCGACGTAACCTTCAATAAAGTCGAATGTCGTCCGCATGGCGAAAGGCTCAAACACGAACGGCTTGGCCGGCGTTAGCTCTGTGACCGTGAAGTCTGCATTGTTCAGCAAGTCGCTGTTGGCCCCCAGTACAAGATTGTCAGGACAAGGGCTGGGATTGATCGCCGCCCCCAGATCCATGCGAAAGTTCTGAATCACGGGCGGTCTGTTTTCATCGACAATGCAAAGGTCGAGTCCCTTTTGTGCAATTTCGAAGTACGTTTCCACCTGCAAGGGAGACAACACCATCGTGTGACTCTGATTGGTGAAACCTTCCTTGGAAATCCCATCCGGGGGCAAGGAATCGGTCAGATCCTCCTGCAAACCCAGCAGGTCTTTGAGCGTGTTGCGATACTGCGAGACCGTCAACCGGCGAATGGAACCATTCTTCGCCACGTCGCGCGCCCGGGCCGCAGAAACGGCCGCATCAATCCATTCGCTGACACTCCGCCGCTCCGCGTCGCTCAATTG
>NZ_DASWWZ010000249.1:0-5799 GCF_036405755.1 Schlesneria sp. | reverse complement strand
CGGGTCACAAGCCTTTCAAGCAAGGTTGCTTCGATTTCGCGGGTTCCGTCGGGAACCTTGAATCCCCTAAAACGTGCTCACTCTCCGGTGGGTTGCTTTATCTGTCCAGGGGACTAGCCAGGCTGTGTTGAGCCCGTCAGGTCTCTGCCCGGCAACTTCTGTTGGGCAAAACAGCCGTCAACCGTTAAGATGCAAACCAACGGTCGCTGACTTTTAGTCGTAATGACTCTGTTGATATTGCGCCGACAGCGGGTCTCTACGAAGCAACGCAGGATGCATCTAATGAAGAATTTATTCCATGACTGTCGATCCTCGTTTCGTCTCGTGAGCCGTACCTGTTGGACGCTGGTCACCTTGGTCTTGATCGCAGCTTCTGCGGTTGCTCAGCCTTCGGGATTTAAGGATCTCCTCGATGGGGCATTGGTTTCTAAACCCGTGGGGAAACCGGAATTCAGCGCGAAGTTGAGTCCCGCGTCCGCAAAGCCGGGGGACGAGGTCTCCCTGACAGTCACAGTCAAGCTGCCCCCCGAAACCTATATCTACTCCACGACCGTCGATATCGAAACTCGCACTCAGATCACGCCCACCTCCACAGAGGGGTTGGAAGCAATTGGCGGTGATTTCCAAGCGGACCGAAAGCCGGAACCGAAGTTCGAGCCCTTGTTCAATCGGCAGATCGAAAAGTTCTACGGCGAAGTTTCGTGGACGAAAAAATTTCGAATCAGTCCAACGGCCGACCCTAAAAACGTTGCCGTGGAAGTTCAGATTCAGGGGCAGTATTGCAGCGAGGGGAGCGGTGGTAGTTGCACCACGATTCGACCTCCTGTGAAACTGCGAGCGTCACTGGGGGAAGAGAGTCCCAGTGCAGCCACCGAAATGCCTGCTGTCCCCTATGACATCACGATCCAGCCGAAACGGGGCAAAATCAATCCGGTCGAGTTCCGGTTTCAATTAGCCCCCACAAAATCATCAGGTGGCAAAGTTGTAAGACTGTCGGTCATTGCAGCATTGGATCCCAAATGGCATATCTTCTCTTCGACGTTTGAAGGCGAAGGGGGAACAAAAACTGAGATTACGCTCGACAAGATCTATGGGATGAAGCCTTTAGGGGAAGGTTTCGTTCCGAGTCGACCTCCTGAAATCAAGGAAATTCCCGAGCTCGGATTGCGCCAGGAAGTCTATCATGACAGGGTGACTTGGACTCGAGAATTTGAGGTCTTGCCAGATGCACGCCCTCGTGCGTTCGGCGTCGAAGCGTCGATCGTTTACCAGACGTGTAAGGAAAGCTGTCTGCCCCCGCGCACTCAGGTGTTCGTCCTGGGGGTGACAAGCGATGACGTCATCCCTCCAGAACACATCGAGTATTTTGTTGAACCCGAGGCAGGCGCTTCAGTCCATCAATCGCGACCGCAGGATAAGGGGCTGCTGGTCTTTCTGGCGACGGCAGTAGGGGCCGCGCTCGTCGCTCTCTTT
Source organism: Schlesneria sp. (assembly GCF_036405755.1). NCBI lineage: Bacteria > Pseudomonadati > Planctomycetota > Planctomycetia > Planctomycetales > Planctomycetaceae > Schlesneria > Schlesneria sp. The sequence goes on along the minus strand of NZ_DASWWZ010000249.1, from coordinate 4,326 downwards.
ACGCCGTGTGTTTTCCCGATGGTCCCCATTACGGTCAGTTTCTTTTTGAAGCAGAATGAAAGCCGTGGCGGTCGTCCCGTTGTGCTGGCCTGGGTTTTCTCGACTGCGATTGTTGCCTCGTTCGTGATCATCGGGGTGGGGATTGCCGCAATCTTCGGTGCGACCAAGCCCAATCAGCTTGCCAACAACTGGATTCTGAATTTTTTCCTCGCCTCAATCTTCTTCGCTTTCGCCCTGAACATGCTGGGGCTCTTCGAGATTCAAGTCCCTTCCTGGTTGGTTTCATTTACTGCCACCGGTGAGCAGACGGGTGGCTTTGTCGGCGTCATCTTTATGGCATTGACGTTCGTTCTCACCTCATTCAGTTGCACCTTCGCATTCGTTGGTTCGCTGCTGGCCGCTGCGGCCCAGGGAGAATACTACTGGCCGATTCTGGGGATGCTGGCATTCGGCTCCACGTTCGCCGCACCGTTTTTCGCGTTGGCGATGATGCCCGGGACGTTGAAGGCCCTCCCCAAAAGTGGTGGATGGCTGAATGCGGTCAAGGTGGTGATGGGATTCGTCGAACTGGGGGTGGCAGTCAAGTACATCAGCGTTGTGGATCAACAGTGGAACTCAGTTCCCTGGTTGTTTGATTTCACAAACGTAATGACGCTGTGGGGAATTATTGCGCTGTGCACCGGACTTTATCTTCTGGGGCAGTTCAGGTTATCTCACGACACGATTGTTCAGGCCTTGTCTCCCATCCGGGTCCTGCTTGCCATTGCGTTTCTTGTTCTGGGAGGATTGTTTGGGATCGGAGTGATGCAGCCCGATCGAGAATCGTGGGTGGTAAATCAGTTGGTGGCATTCGCTCCCGCACGCCTCGTGGGCGAAGAGCACGAGAAAGATTTCGACAAAGCCGTGCTGAGCGCGGTTGCTCAGAATCGACCTCTGTTTGTTGATTTTACCGGGGTGTTCTGCGTCAACTGCCGACTGATGGAAGTTCGAATGGCGCGTCCCAAGAATCACCGTCGGCTCGAGCAATTTGTGCAGGTTCAGGTCTATACGGACAAAGTACCTGATATCGAAGATCCCCAAGAGGCAGAGCGGCTTCTCGCTCGCAATGTCGCATTACAGGAAAACTGGTTTGGTGATGTCACGCTTCCCGCCTATGCCGTCGTCACGCCAGACGGGAAGACGCTCCTTTCCAGCTACCTGGGGCTGGAGGAACGCGACGGGGATTTCGCTCGTTTCCTCGACGAAGGTCTTGCCAAATGGCAGGCCATGAAAGAACGAAAGTAGGTTGGCGTAAATTCCCGCCGTTCTTCTCAATCACAGGGGACGATTGACGCGAGAATATTTCTCGCCTTCGTTCCTGTAGCGACTCGACGACGACCGAGATCAAAAACGAGGGCTGCGGGCAGGTGTCCGGCCTGCAGCCCTGGAATGTTAACCGCTCGCCACGATCTATTTCTCGGCCCGGGAAATAGGCTAAACCGTCTTCGTCTTCGACAGAATTCGATCCGCGAGCTCCGTGAACTGCTCGACGCGGTCAGAAATGATTTTCAGGCTGCGCTGCCAGAAGTCCGGTTTTCTCAGGTCAAAGCCCATGGTGGACAGGACCGCCTCTTCCGCATCGTGTGAGCCAGTGGCAAGCAGAAGTCGCCGGTACGACTCAGGGAAGTTCCCACCCGCTTCCTTGCCAATGGCATAGACTCCGAGTGAAAGCAAATAGCCGAACGTATATGGAAAATTATAGAACGGAATCGAAGTGATGTAGAAATGCAGTTTCGAGACCCAGAATCGAGGATTCCAGCCATCATCGGACAGGGCGTCGAGGTAGGCTGCTTTCTGGGCTGCCAGCATGATTGCGTTCAGCTGATCGGCCGTCAGTTCACCCCCTGCGCGCTGTTTGTGGAAGTCGTCTTCGAACAGAAATCTGGCATGAATATTCATTAAAAATGCCACGGCGTCACCCAGCATACCGTCGAGAATTTGCAGGCGTTCGTAATCAGAGGACGCACACTGCAGTCGTTTCTCTCCCAGAACCGCTTCCGCAAACGTGGATGCTGTTTCAGCAAGATTCATCGGGTAATCCTGTAGGAAGACGGGTTCCTCTCTCAGAACCCACGAGTGATAGGCATGGCCCAACTCGTGCGCCAGGGTGCTCATGCTGTCTGCACTGTTGGTGTAGGTCATGAAGATTCGCGACTGGCCTCTGGTCGGGAAGCCTGTGCAGAATCCACCTTGCTGTTTTCCTGACCGATTCTCGGCTTCCACCCAGTTTTCGCTGAGCGACATTTTTGCGAAGTCGCCCAAGTCAGAACTAAAGGATTCAAACGCATCGATGATCCATTCGCACGCCTGGTCGTAGGGAATGTCGTCGACGTTTCCAGCTCCGGGCAATTGTGGCAAGGGAGCAAACTGGTCGAACCAGGCCAGGCGATCAATTCCCAGCAGTTGGGCCTTCTTGGCGAGATAGCCCTTTAGGGCGTGCTTGCTGGAAGTGATCGTGGACCACATTGTGTCGAGTGTCTCTCGCGTCATACGGTTGACCCGCAGCGGGGCTTCGAGGTGGTCGGTGAGGCCAATATGACGGTAGGTTGTCAGGCGAGTTCCGGCGATATGATTGATGGCATCTGCGCAAGAGTCCGCGATCGTTTCCCAGGCCACATCGAGTGCAAAGAAGTTGTTCTCGCGAATCGTTCTTTGCGGCGAATCAAACTGAACCTGTCCCGGTGAACGAGAGACAAGCTGGCCTTTCTCCTGTACTTGAACCTTCAGTGATGATGAGATGCGATCATACAAACGTCCCCAACCATGCAGTCCATCGACGGCGAGTTCTGCTGCGAGGATTTCCTGTGACTTCGGGAGTCGCAGCTTCGCGTTTCTACGGCGTGTTAGCAGGAAATATTCGTTTTTCTTGAGCTCCGGAGCGGCAGAGACGAAGGAGATGAACTCTGCTTCCGTTGCATCCCGGAATGCAAATTCGATGTTCGTCGCAATCTGCTCACGGTCTGGCGTGGTGGCTGCCAGTTCCGCCTGTAACTGACGATAAGCCTTGTTTTCAGCGTCGGCTGCGGCATAACAATCGGCAAGTGAGCGCAGATCCACTGCGGTTGCATCGACGAACTCGTACTCGGTAATCAGTTGTGACCAGTGCGCGAGATTGCGGGGGTCGGTGTCCACCGGAGGTAGCTGATTCGTCGCTTCCGCCAGAGCCTTCAGTCGCTGTTTGAAGTGGTCGAATTGCTCGCGGAATTCCTGAGTCGAAGGAACGGGGGCAAGTGATGCCAGTTCCCATTTCTGTGGATATGGCGGATTGGACATCGGAAACTTCTTTCTGTCGGTAGTGGAAATCGTAGCCGTTTCGGTGGAAGAAAGAGATTCTCACAGAGATCGGCTGACATCGCGATGATCCTAGCGGTGAGGGGAGATTCTCCCAAGCCCCAGCAGGGCTTAGGCGGCGAGGAGCAACGCTCCGAACTGTCAGTCCTTTGTCCTGCGCAGCATTTGCCGAAATCTCGAATGTGAGATAGCGAATTCGAGGCGACGCAGATTGATAAGCTCCGCCGCGGTCTTTCGCTCTGATCAAGGTGGCTGCTCGAATCGGTGTTTGACGTGCTTCAGTTGAGCGTTTGCGCTCCGGAGCGGCGGAGACCGAGTGCCTTCCAAAGGATTGGAAACAAGGTCTGCATCCGTCTATGCAGTTAAGCTAGCGATCTGTTTAATAGTCTTCATGAGAGCAACACCATTTAATAGCATTCGCGGTGATATTGTGATTAAAGATATTGTTAGTAAGAAAGTGACGCGGGACTCTGGGTGTCATTTTAGAATTAGTAGCGAAAGTAAATCGCTCGTACTGGACTGTCTGAGTCAACCTTATGTTGATCGCACAGCGATGTCCGCTCGTGCCGTTATTTCGACTGACGCGATTGATCGCGTTGGGGATCAACTGATTCCGCGGGGATGTCGACTCGAAAACTACGCCAAGAATCCTGTGGTTCTGTGGGCTCATGGACTGGAGGGGATTGCGCAGCCGATCGGGACTTCGCTTTCTCCAGAAGGAACTCTGGCGGTGAGTGTTACCGACGATCAAGTGCAGGCGACGTCCTGGTTCTCACAAAAATCCCTGGAGGCCGCTCAGATTTTTGAACTCATCGACGAAGGAATCGTCCGAGCAACATCAGTCCGCGAGACGCCTCTTCGGTCGCGCATCCGGGCTGCTCCGGACGGCAGGGACGTGCTGGTGGTCGAGGAGTGGGAGCTTGAAGAATGGTCTTGGTGCGCCATTGGCGTTAACCCCGACGCTGTTGCGAAGACCCTGAATCGAAACAGGTTGGG
>NZ_DASWWZ010000248.1:0-12661 GCF_036405755.1 Schlesneria sp. | reverse complement strand
AGTGCGTCCTGAAGTTTGTGGGTTCGATCGTTGCAGATGGTGCCAAGCAGTTGAAATGATTCAGTGAAAGTAACCCGGCTGCGGAGCGAGTTTGCAACCGAGCCGAATTGAAAAAGTCTGTATTTCACTGCTTCGTGGATTTCCGCGAAGCAGTGTTTTTTATTCCGTGTTCTGCTACGAAAGTATTTCGGAACAGTGCACGTCGAATGAAAGGAACGTTCTGTGGCGAGTTCAGGCGGATTTTTCAGTGACCTCAAAATCCTTTGGCATATGGCCGTGACGGGAGGCCGTGGGAAGACTCACGAAGAGCGACTCGAGAATTTCTATTCCGGTCAGGCAGATGGCTACGACGCCTTCCGCAAACGTCTGCTGCACGGACGGGAAGAAATGTTTGCTTCGCTGCCCACTGTTCCTGGTGGGATCTGGGTCGACTTGGGTGCCGGAACAGGTGAAAACGCTGAGAACTGGGGCCCGCGTCTGAATGAGTTTTCGAAAGTTTACCTGGTTGACCTTTCGACCTCCCTGCTGAAGATGGCCGATCAGCGAATCGCGGCCCGCGGATGGAAGAATGTTGAAACCGTCCATGGCGACGCTACCAAGTTCATTCCGCCCGAGGGAAGCGTGGATGTCGTAACTTGTTCGTACTCGTTGACCATGATTCCCGACTGGTTTCTGGCCATTGATCATGCACTGAGACTGCTGAAACCAGGAGGGACCTTTGGCGTTGTCGATTTCTTCGTGGCCCGCAAATGGCCTGCGGAAGGATTGAAGCAGCACCCGTGGTCAACACGCACGATGTGGCAGGCCTGGTTCGCGAATGACAACGTCTTTCTCAGCCCCGACCACATCCCGTATCTGCAAAGCCATTTTGAGACCGTCTCACTGCATCAGGAGCGGGGCACCGTCCCTTACCTGCCTGTGGTACGGGCTCCATACTACCGGTTCGTGGGCCGCAAGCCCCTGTAATCGCGTCGGTGAAGACTACCCGATCGGTTGACGAAATCAGCGACCATGGTCCCCTGCGATGATGCCGGGGGCCTTGAGACCATCGTGCTCTCCGTTGCGGGTTCGAGACCCACTGTTGAAGGTGACTCCAGACGACGGAGCACCGAACTCGCTGCTCTGTACGAGAGTTACTCGCTCTCTTTACGCAGGACGGGGAGCGTGACTGTGACGAGTTGATCGTCGCGGCGCACAACGATTTTCAGTTGGTCGCCACTTTCCAGTCGTCCCAGTTCTTCCTTCAGCGTCTGACACGAGTGGATCAGGCTATCTCCGACAAACAGGATGAGGTCGTTGGTTTGCAGACCCGCCGTTTCCGCCAGCGAACCAGGCAGGATTCGATCGATGTACGCGGGGGTCCGGGCAACGACGTCGGGAATGGTGATAATGCCGAAATCCACGGCATCGTAGCGATTGGGGCGTCGTCCCGGGGTGCCGTCTTCATCGACGTCGTCAGGTTTGCGTGCGTTGAACCGACCGCTGATGATCTGTTCCACGGTCTCTCTCAGTTCGCTGATGGGCATCACGTAGTTCAGCCACGTGTTGGTCTTGGTATTGCGAAGCTCTTTTCCGATCATCCCCACCAGACGACCATTCCAGGTCGTGAGAACACCCCCCGCTGCTCCGGAGTTATTCGTCACTGCATCAACGATATAGACCGGACCGTTATACGGAGATTCGAACGCTCCGCGGCGCGCTGTCAACGTGGTCTTTGCGGCGATGACTCCGTGAATGACAGAGACGGGTTCGTCTCCCGTAGCAACTTTGAAGGCATTGCTGAACCCCAGGATGCGAGTTCCCGAGCCGACAATTGCACTTTGCGAAAGATCGAAGTACGGCAATCCTTCGGCCTCGATTTTCAGCACGGCCAGATCCAGCGGAGGTTCTGCCCCGATGACGCGGCCTTCAAATCGACGGCCGTCATGCAGCACAACTGCCACCGTGTCACTGTCAAGAATATGGCTCCAGACGGTGACGATGTGCCCTTCGGGGGAGACCAGAAAACCTGATCCATAGGCGTGGAGGTTTTTCGCTCCCCCTGCTCCAAAAATCTTGACGACTTTTGGAGAAACGGTGGCGATCGTCTGAGCTGTCGACTGAGACCACCCGGTGTTTACGAAGGCAAGAATGCTGAATGCCAACCAGGCCAGGTTCAAGGATCGGTTTGTCCTCGTGCTCATCAATTTTGGCTTCATTAATCGAGGGAGGATTGGGAGTGAGAGCAGACTGCACGCCGCAGGAGGCAGAGGATTTCTGCCGGTCCTGCCAGGTCTCTCTCGCTGAGCGGTCTGTACGATGTCAGTTTCGGGTTTCGTTCGGCTGAGTGACTTCGATTGTTTGAACATCGAACTGGCCGTAGATGGTGTCACCATAGCGGACAGAAAATCGCTTAATGAATTGACGGCCTTCAAAATCGCCGAACTCCAGAAACCTGATTTTGCAGGCGTCCGCGTCCGGTCCGATCAGCGTATCAAACCCGACGAGTCGGGGATCGGTTTTATCGAAGTACCAACGGCATTCCACGGTCGATTTTTTCGTTGTGAGGACATCCACCAGGAACGGAGAAGCGTCGAGCGGCTGACTGCCCGAATAGGTCGATTCATTGAATGCTGTCACTCCTTCGGTCAGGAGTAATTTAAACTGATAAAGCGCCCCGAGAAGTCCGCCAGTTCCGGGAGGTTCGTCGCTGAATTCGGCGCCGTCCAGAGTCTGTAGCCCGGGAGCCCGCTTCGTAAATTGAGCCGAGAGTGCCTGCGGCAGCAGCTTGAATTGAAATGTGTCGCTGTCCGTTGTTCGGCCGTTGATGAGCCACTTGGACGCGGCAGAATTCGTCCCTTCCCCTTTCCACTGAGCGAACGATTGCAGGCCATAGAGTACCCGCGATTGTTCATGCTGATTGAAATAGTAGTTGGCGAATCCTTTCTTCTTGACGAACAGCTTTTTGTATTCGTCTGAAAGTTCTTCTTTCGGGAGTTGGGCTTCCGCATGCTGAGAATCGTCCGGCGACTTCGGGCCCTCTCCACGAGGGGGCGGGACCTTGGGGCCTTCGGGGATGAGGAGTTCGGAAGATCGGTGAAGGCCTGCAAGTTCCACCAGAATTTCCTGCTTTCGTCCTTCCTGCCGGAAGACGAGCGGGACAGACCAGCCTTTCGGATAGATCCCCAGAATGTTTTTAAACTGATTCACGCTGCCGATCGGGCGACCAGCAAATGAGACCACCTCATCACCTTCTCGCAGACCACGACGATAAGCGTCAGACGTTTCCAGAATGGAATCGACAAGTACAGTTCGGTCGGGCCCGGAGCGGACCGTTGCTCCGAGCGTGGCGTGATCGACGATCAGGCCTCCACGCAGAAGATCCATGAAATGTTTAATCTGGTTGATGGAGATCGCGTAACCGGCGCCGACATTCACGCGACCTCGCTTTTCGACGGCAATTCGTCCGTTGATCCCGATTAATTCACCGTTTGCATTGAACAGTGGCCCCCCCGAGTTTCCCGGATTAATCGAAGTATCGACCTGAATGCAATCGGTATACTCCAGGAATGTTCCGGCGGGATACTGATAGCGATGGACACCGCTGACCATCCCGTATGTCACCGTCGGCTGAAAATCGGTGGCGAGCAGAAAGGGATTTCCCATTGCGTAGGTCCAGTCTCCTACCGCCACGGTATCGCTGTCACCTAAAGGTGCGAACGGGAAATCGTCCCGACCCAGCAGCTTAATCAGTGCGACGTCCCCCGTTGGATCAATACCGACGATTACTGCGTCATACAGGGCACCATCGTTCAATCCGCACTTCATGAACTCCCCACAGGCGCTGGTCACGTGAAAGTTCGACAGTGCGTACCCGTCTGGGCTGATCAGCACGCCCGACCCCCCGCCGTTTCCATCGGGAGAGAAGATGGCGACCACCGTCGGCGCAGCTTTCCGTACCACTTCGGTCCGCTGCTGCTCAGCCAGCAGAACATCCGATTCGGCTGCCACGACAGGCAATCCACTCAGGCGAATGAGAAAGCAGATTGCGACAGCCTGAAGCACGAGCGATTTCGCGATGACACGTCCGCTGCTTGATGACCTGGCTTGGTCCACTAGCGAGCCCTCTTCCCTCCGATTGTCGCACGAGCGGCAATGTCCTGGGTGGGTGTCCGGGCACGACTGACGAGGCATCCGTGGACTTGTCATAGCTTTCTTTCTGAACTGACGGACATGCACCCTCTTTTGAATGGATCGAGAAAGGGCCATTAATCAGGTTCGCGTATCGCTGCCCCTTCGGGAAGGGATGTTGTTGAAAAAAGAGACAGATTTACGGATCTCGAAGGACCTTCAAAACGCAACGGCCTGCCTCGAGTATGACTTACGTTGAGTTCCGTCAACATTTTCCGACCAAAAATGTTGACGACTCGCCACGGTGACCTATGTTTGCAGAGACCTCAGCACGAATTGTTTGCCTGCTTCGCCAAGGTGACAAGACCCCTGCAATCGGAAGCGGTCCTGTTTTGGGAAAATCCTGATTCGGGGGTGAAGTCCGGTTTGGTGATGCTGAGATTGCTGCGTTCCGCCTGTCCTGTGGCGTGCCCGCAACACGGATCGCCGGTCTCTCGTGCCGTTGGGCCTGATTGCGAACGTCTCTGAAAAGATTTACCGTTTTCCCGTGTTACGTTTGAAAAGTAATACTGCAATGACTCAAGGTTCACTCCTGATTGTCGACGACGACGAACTCCTTCTGGAATCGATGGCCGATTCTCTGCGTAGCATGGGATATCGGGCCGAGACGTCAGAGAATTGTGAAGATGCGATCCGGCGGATGAAGGATTATCCGTTCGATGCAGTCATTTGCGATGTGAATCTTCCTGATCAGGATGGATTCCGACTCCTGGAGTGGGCGACCCAGTTCGTCCCGCAGACACAGGTGATCTTGCTCACGGGGTTGGGGACCATCGAAAGTGCCGTCGAAGCGATCAGACTGGGAGCTTTTGATTATCTGACCAAGCCGATCGTGGAAGAGGAATTAAACTTTACTCTCCGACGGGCCCTCGGCAAGAAGCAGATGCTGACGAACAGTCAACAGTTGAAACAGGCTGTCAACCAGCGACTGGGTATTGGCAACATCGTCGGTCACGACTACCGCATGCTGAAGATGTTTGACCTGATCGAGAGTGTGGCTGACATGCGCACGACTGTGCTGATTCTCGGGGAATCAGGCACCGGGAAGACCATGACGGCACGCGCCATTCATCAGATGAGCAACCGTCGGGATAAACCGTTTGTCGAAGTCGCCTGCGGAGCACTGTCCGATTCGCTGCTGGAGAGCGAATTGTTTGGCCATGTGGCGGGAGCGTTCACGGGTGCCAACCATGACAAGGTAGGCAAATTTCTGCAGGCAAACGGCGGGACGATCTTCCTGGATGAAATCGGCACCGCCTCGCCCAGTCTGCAGGTGAAGTTGCTGCGTGTGCTGCAGGATCGCGAGTTTGAGCCAGTTGGCTCTACGAAGACTCAGAAGGTCGACGTCCGGATGATTCTGGCGACCAATCTCGATCTGGAAGAGGCAGTCAAGAAGGGAGAGTTCCGGCAGGACCTGTACTACCGCGTCAATGTCGTCTCGCTGACGCAGCCTCCGCTGCGTGAACGTGTCAGCGACATACCGCTGCTGGCCGATCACTATCTCCAGGAGTTCGTCAGCCAGACCGGGAAAGGGGTCGCCGGATTCAGTCAGGAAGCGATGGAACTGCTGCAGCGGTATCGCTGGCCGGGTAATGTGCGCGAACTCGTCAATGCGGTTGAGCGAGCGGTCGTCCTGACTCGAAACACTGTGATCCAGCCAGGCGATCTCCCAGAAAGTCTGCGACGTGATGATAGCTTCGCTGAGTTAGGCGGTCGCTTCGGAGCAGTCGGAAATCATCTGAAATCGGCGCTGGCGGACCCCGAAAAACAACTTATCATCGAGGCACTCGAAACTCATGGATGGAATCGACAGGAGACAGCGGACTCGCTCGGGATCAATCGTACGACGCTCTACAAAAAGATGAAGAAGTACGGGATTAGTTTCGAACGCCAACTCCTGAGCTGAAAACCGCCTGAATGGAGACGGATTCGGATTGGGGAGTGGGGCGCACCGGCCCCCAAACAATTCTCTGAGGCTGTCCGCTTAAAGAGAGTTCCAGACCTCATCTGGCGAGGGCCTGACGCTGGCTCGCCAGTCGGACGCAAGAGGCGGCGCTCAGAATTTTGATGCAGAGTGCGAGCGTCGCGAGGATGACTTCGGAGGAGGAGCATTCGTGTCGGGGAACTTGTCAAAAATCAGGTTCAACGCCTGATTTCGCATGTCCAGAATTCGTTCCTCCGTGAACTCTCGTAACAGATCCTCGCGACAGTTTTCAGCGCTATTTGCGAGAATCCACTGCTTGGCTTTGTTAGCGATGATGATGGCCAGATCGAGTGGCTTCTGCGTGAGATCGACGACTTGAGGGTCGTTGCACATCATTTCAATCGCTTCGTCGATCTGTTCCTGACTGATGGCAAGGTGGCCACCTTTCTCAGTGGATTCTGCGAAGGGTTCGAGCCGGTTTGGGTTCATGGCGAATCTCCAGAATTGGGACAGATCGGGACGGATCAAATTTCAGTAGCGGTTTCTTTCGACTCGAATCGCATCCCTTGGTCGGCTGTCATCCAGATTGCTGGCTCAACTCGCAGGATGCGTGGCGTTGAATGGAAAACCGACCAGTGTTGGATCGCAGGAAAGTTCTTTTTCTGAGAGGACACTGGTCGGATATTGAAAACAGCGGTGTTAGTCGCGAAGGGGAAGCGACTTTTGTTCCGCTGATTGATCGATGTCCGCGCTCACCCTGCCCGTGTGTGAACGCGACAGCACTCAGAAACGGTCTCGTCGAGGTAACTCCACTCCCGGTCGCGATGACTCTCGCGACGTTCGCGCGGGATGTTTCCGAATGTAACTCTTGGTCCGTTTGTATCACGCAAATCGGATACCAGAGGTCGTATGGGATTCGCAATTTTCCGAAATGTGGGGCAGACATTTACGGCGCCTCCGGCCGCTCCCTAGTTGACGCGGGAGCGGGCACCTTGCCTTACATTTTTTCCACCAATGGATGAAAGCGACGCCTGAAGGCTGGGGCAGAATCTCGCGGCCTCCGACGAGGCAGGTCGGTGCAAACGTCTCTGGTGATGAGACTGCGGAGGAACGACAGCCACGATTCCTGATGAACAAGGCGACTGGTTTACAGCGGAAAGTGATCTCAGCCGGCACGCTAAGAAGGTTGACTGACTGTGACGGCCGCCATCCGCTCGGCAATCATGCGATTAAACTCTTCATTTGTGGGACGGATCTCGAAGGGGCCGATTTTCACTCCCGGGTGTTTGGACATCAGCGAGATTGCGTGGTTGAGATCGCGTGCTTCGAGCAGAAGAATGCCCCCCAGTGTCTCCTTGGTTTCGGCAAACGGACCATCGGTCACATCGACTGCGCCGTCCTTCATCTTCAACGTGACCCCCTTCCCGGCCTCTCCCAGTGCTTCCCCACCCAGATAATGGCCTCCCCGCCGTAATTCTTCGTCATAGGCGAGACAATCCTGGACCAACTTCTCTGCCACCTCGGGTGGCGTCTGAGCAAACTTCTGCTGATCGATAAAACCGAGACAGACAAACTTCATCTGACACCTCGCTCAGTATTGGGTGATTCCGTATTGGGGCATGAGGAAGCCGTATCGTCTCTAATACGGTCCCGCTTCAATGAGTCGGACGAGACACGCCCAAATCGACAGGCGAAGGACAATTTTTTCCAACTCGCTGTCGATCGCCCTGAGTCAGGTTTGTGCACCAGACGCTAAAAACTCCCTGCCCTCACCGAGTTGATGCTGGTCATGACACCAGAGACGCTCCCTCCCGTCCAACCCAGAAACAAAAAACGCCGCAGGCATGCACCTGCGGCGTCACGAAACTCAACTTGCAAGGGGGCAGACTCTAGAACTCGCCGATCGCATTGCCGTCGGCAATGAGAGCCAGATTGGTCTGGGTCTGTGCATCGATGTTCTCACTGATAAAGCGGACCGATCCGTCCGCCATTCCGACCTGCAGCCCACCGGTGTGGATACTGCCAGGCATGGACCAGGTGGCCAGGCGTCCTGGAACGATATTGGGGTTCCCGTAGGGGACCGTGTTCCAGTTGTTGATCTTCGTGTAGGCGAACTGAATACCAGCTCCGCCGACCCAGTCGAGACACGACCATGGGGGTGGCTGACCGTTGTAAACACTCAGACAGGTTTCGGTAACCATGACGGTGTTACTTGTTCCGTCGCGGGCGTCACGCATGTTCGAATTCGACGACCACCCGAACAGAGCGCGGCCCTGAATGGCTTCGGTCGACCACAACTGCTGCGTGAAGGGGGCTGCGTAGCTGGACCATGGGAGAGTTACACTGAATCCATAGGTTGTCAGATACGTTGGCGATCCTGGGGTGTCGGAGCAGCCATAGTAGCCACCGCCGGCATCGCTGATCGACTGGGGACCATAGTCCGTCGGGCACAGCAGAGCATTGAGCTTGGTGTTCGCTGCTTTGATGTTGACGGGATCAACACCTAGAGGAGGACCACCGAACACGCCCATCGAGCTGTTGTGGTTGATCGAGTTGTACAGAGGTCCCTGATCAAAGTAAGGCAGCAGCAGGACGATACCTGACTGATTCTTGACTGCGGCCGAAGAAGCAGCGTAGGGAAAGACGTTGTAGGTGTCGTGGTAGTTGTGGATCGCCAGACCGATCTGCTTGAGATTGTTTTTGCACTGCGTGCGCCGTGCTGCTTCTCTTGCCTGTTGTACTGCTGGGAGCAGCAGGGCGATCAGAACTGCGATGATGGCTATCACCACCAGCAATTCGATCAGGGTGAATGCTTTACGATTTCTCAAAATCATCCCTCGTCCTAAAAAACACCGAAAAGAAAATGAACTGCCGTCAACGCAACGAGCAATTCCTAAGGCACTGATCGAACGCCCGTCGTATTACCGCATGAAGTTGGCTGGCGGGCCCTTCGGGCTGGCGCTGCCACCTTTGCCCGATTTGGGAATATTGAAGACCAGGTCGGTCTTCCCCTCTTTACCGACGATGACTTTGTTAGGCGCGCCCGCTTTCGAGACGTCATTCCAGCTCGGCGGAATCGCTTGAACGGCGCGGCTATTGGCAGGAGGCTCATCCTCAGGAGGAACGTTTCCATCCGGGGTCAGCCAAAGTGAAAAGACAACGGTGTAATTTCCTGCAGGCAATCCTTTCTTGTTCTGATAGTTATGCATGACAAATTGCCCCTCGGCGTCCGTGACTCCGACTCCCTGGCGGGCCGAGTTTCCTGCCGCGGGCATGAACGTGACCATTAGTCGTTCGTAAGGTTTGCCATCGAACGTAACCGTCCCTTCAACAGGGACCAGTTGCTCCTGCGGTCCGGAAGCCCCGCCAAGGCAACCGACCATCCCCATCAGGAGAAGGCTCAACCCAGACCAAGAAACGCCTTTACACGACTTCATCGCAATACCCATCCTGATCTGGTTCCTACGGTTAAGTCTTTGGTCTGCAATCGATGGTGCGAGACGATTGTGTCTCGAGTGGATGCCCATCGACTGCAACGGTGACTTGTCCATCAAGCATCAGCCAGCTCGCCGTGGCTGGGATAGAATCCTCGTCGGTCTGATCCAGGGTAATGGTTTCCAGCCCCGTTCGAACGACGATTGCTAATGAAACTAGAGCTCACTGATGAAACACCGACTAGCAGGTTCTGTTCCGCTCATGTAGCGAACCGGGACTGCTGGCTTTGCCGCGTGTTCATCAGGAGGGTGTCCGTAACATCCCACCTAAACATGACCTGAAAGGATGGGCTAAACAAAGCTCATTCCAAATCGACGGTTCCGTACAGCTTCAAGTTCTGCTGAACGTCGGCGGACGTTGTTTTTGTAGTGAAAGTGAGCGCTGCTAGCGTTGAAAATGCACAATTACCGGTCTGTGACCGTCCCTGCGCAGAAGGGGCTTTCGTTTATTGAGCAGAGCCACTGAAGACTTAAGCAACACCCCGGTTCAGATATCCGAAGTCCTCAAAAATCTTCAAAAAGAGAGCCCAAGACGTGCCAAAGAAGCCGACGAAGGGGCAGACGATGGCGAACATTGCCTGAAGTTTGTCAACTTCTGCCTAAAGTCGGCGCAGGTACAGATTGACGGATGTCATAAAAACTGAATTCGTCCTGAATACAGGCCCGCGTCGGGGGTATCCTGATTCGACGGGAAATGCAGAAACTGCGTCCCTCTCTTCGCCAGGGAGCGAAGGAAGAAACGCAGTTTGTCTGCTCTAGAAATAATGACGCTTGTCAGTCTCCTCGTTGATTGCAACCTCACACGCGTTGCTCTTGCTGACAGCCCGCTGCACGTGAGGGTGTTGTGTCGGCGAGTGAATCGGTGAGGCAGAGTTCCTGTGCTTGCGGACTTAAGCGTCAGGCGAAGATGTCCGTGGCGACGTGTCCTGCAACGTCGGTGAGGCGGAAATCCCGTCCCGCATGACGGTAGGTGAGTTGCTCGTGATTCACCCCCAGCAGGTGCAGAATCGTGGCGTGCAAGTCGTGAATGTGCATCTTGTTCTCGACCGCGTAATAGCCGTAATCATCTGTAGCCCCGTAGGCCATCCCCCCCTTCACGCCTCCTCCGGCCATCCACATCGTGAAACCATGTGGATTGTGATCCCGCCCGTCATTACCCTGCGCGGTGGGGGTGCGACCGAATTCTCCACCCCAAAGCACGAGGGTGTCGTCCAGCAGGCCGCGGGCCTTCAGGTCTGTCAGGAACCCGGCAATCGGTTTGTCGACCTCGGCCGCGTTCTTGGTGTGACCCTGATACAGGTTACCGTGCTGGTCCCACTGGACTTCACTGTCGCTATGAGTCACCTGCACAAAGCGGACACCTCGTTCCAGGAAACGGCGAGCCATCAGACACTGTCGTCCGAAGTTCTCCGTGACCGGGTCGTCGATGGCGTACAGGTGCTGGGTGGCAGCCGTTTCACCGGACAGATCCTGAATTTCTGGCATCACCCCCTGCATGCGGTAAGCCAGCTCAAACGAGTTCAGGCGTCCCTCCAGGGCCAGATCGTCCCCGGCTACGGAAAGATGATCGCGATTCATCGCGGCAATCAAGTCGAGTTGTCGCCGCTGTTGTTCGAGTGACAGCCGCGAATTCCCAATATGCTTCACCATTGCCTTGATCGCGGGCAAGCTCGCATTACCAATCGGAGTTCCCTGGCAATAAGCCGGCAGAAATGCGGCTCCCCAGTTGTTCGCCCCGCCATGAGCCAGGGTCGGGCAGATGGTGATAAATGCGGGCAAGTCCTGGTTTTCGGTTCCCAGTCCATAAGTGATCCACGAGCCCATGCTGGGGCGAACGAACTGGTCGCTGCCCGTGTGCAGTTTGAGCAGTGCTCCGCCGTGCGCGGGGTTGGTGCCGTGAACCGAACGCAGAATGCAAAGGTCGTCGATATGCTTCGCCACATGCGGGAACAGATCGCTGACCGGCAGTCCACATTCGCCGGACTGATGAAACTTCCAGGGTGACTTCAGCAGGTTCTCCGCCTTGGCGAACAGAACTTTCGGCAGTTCAAGCGGAATTGGCTTACCGTGATCCCGGGTGAGCAATGGTTTGGGATCAAAGGTGTCCACATGTGACGGTCCCCCCTTCATGAAGAGGAAAACAATCCGCTTTGCCCGGGCAGGAAATTGCGGCTGTTTCGCCGCCAGGGGATCACGGGCCGCAGGAACCGGTGAACTCGATGCGCTTGCTTCCTGATTGAGCATCGCAGTCAGTGCCAGATGGCCGAATCCGACTGCCGAGGTTTTCAGTAGCTGTCGTCGTGTCTGCAAGGGAAATTGATTCGACATGATCACCTCAAGTAGATGAATTCGTTGCTGGCGAACAGACTTTGGCAAAATAGAGACCAGTCCTGGCGCGTGGCATTTTCGCCCAGGAATTGCATCGCTCGTTTGATTTCCGCTTCCTGCGGTGGACGACCAAACGCTAATTCGTAGGCGAGCTGAATCCGGGCCTCGTCATACCCCGAAGCCGTCCTGAGACGTTCCGCCAAAGCATCGGCAGAGTCCATGACCAGATCCGAATTCATCAGCAGCAGGGCCTGTGGGGCGACGACTGTGGAACTGCGATCTCCTGTGGGCATCGTTGGATCGGGGAAATCGAACTGTTCGAACATGGTGTAGACATTGTTCCGCACAACGGGCAGATAGATTGCACGTCGCAGGCTGTCATATTTCGTATGGTCAATCGAGGTATGGTCGAACACGAACTGGCGATTGCGTAACGGGATCGACTTTCCGCCAATGGATTCATCCAATCGTCCCGAGACTGCCAGAATGGTGTCCCGAATCTGCTCAGCGTCCAACCGCTGCAGCGGGAATTTCCACAGCAGTCGGTTATCCACGTCGATCTCGGAGGCGGATGCTTCATCAGGATTCGTTGAAGCCATCTGGTAGGCATTGGAAGCCAGAATCAGGCGATGCAATTCCTTGATCGACCATCCCTGCTCCATGAAATGCCGGGCCAGGAAGTCAAGCAGTTCCGGATGTGATGGGCGATCCCCCAGTCGACCAAAGTTTTCGGTCGATGCGACGA
>NZ_DASWWZ010000247.1:0-6857 GCF_036405755.1 Schlesneria sp. | reverse complement strand
GCCGATTGGGAAAAAATCACACGCTCGGAGCGACAGGGCTACTTGGATTACTTTCGGGGCTTTTGCATGAAAACGCAGTTCTATACCGCGACGAGTCTGGATGGTTTCATTGCGACAGAGGATGACTCGCTGGACTGGTTGTTCTCTCTGGGGGACATCAATGATTCGAGCTATCCCGAGTTCATCGCGCAGGTCGGTGCCCTGGCGATGGGGTCTCATACCTACGAATGGATGCTGCGGCATGCAGACAAGGTCATCGAGGAAGTCGGATCGGCCTGGCCGTACGAGCAGCCGACGTGGGTCTTCACACGACGAAAACTTCCGCTCATCGAAGGAGCCGATATCCGCTTTGTCAGTGGAGACGTCGCCGCTGTCCATTCCCAAATGCGGGCGGTCGCCGGGGGCAAAAATATCTGGATCGTGGGCGGGGGAGAGCTGGCAGGTCAGTTCTATGACGCCGGGCTGCTTGATGAATTGATCCTACAGGTGGGGTCTGTGACGCTGGGACAGGGAAAGCCACTCTTTCCTCGCAGGCTACTGAACCCCGTCCTCAGGCTGACTTCTGTCCAGCAGAAACAAAATGAGATGGTTGAGCTGCGATATGACATCCGGCATCCCGGGAGTCAGAACGGCGACTGACGTGCTCAAGTCGGTTCCCTCTTCGTTCAGATGCCCTCGCGCTCCTGAAAGTTTCAGTGAGAAGTTGTCGAGCAAGTCGAAACTTCCGAAGGCAGGGTCGCGGGTGGTTCAGCTCACTTTCCTCAGCAGACCTTTTCGGAGGGGGGCGGATTGGACATGATGCCCCTTCGCCCGGCTCAGTGTCGCTGACCGCCCCCAGACTATTCCCTATCGAGATCGCTTTTCGTGAGTCCTCCCAAAAACGTCATCGTGGCCGATTCGGACATCTATGTTGTCGAGCCAGAAACGCTCCAGCGACTTCGCCAGTTGGCTGCAGACTCCCCCCTGAAACGCTCGCGAATCTGCCTCCATCGAACCAGCGATGACCCCATTCAGGAAATGGTCATCATGTTCGACCGCGACACCTACGTGCGCGTCCACCGACATCGTAACAAGAGCGAGTCATTTCACGTGGTAGAAGGTCTGTTGCAGGTCGTCTTTTTCGATGATCAGGGGGCGGAAACACGACGGATCTCACTGGGTGCTACCGGCACGGGGCGTCCCTCCCTTTACCGACTGGCATGTGATGCGTGGCATACGGTCCTGGTCGAATCCGACTGGGGGGTGATTCACGAGACCACGAACGGACCTTTCGTTCCGGGGGACGCCGAATTCGCACCCTGGGCTCCGGACGGGCAGGACTCGACTGAAGCAACGGCATTTCTGGAAAGTCTTCGTTCCGGTTCGCCCAGGCAGTCAGGTCCAGCAGGTTCTGCGGGTACGAATCCTGCCGATTCTCGTGGTGCTGAAGTGGTCGCGGACGAGAAACCGAACAGCTCCCTTCGGTCGCCCACGCTGACGACGATTATCTGCAATTACAACCACGGTCGGTCGATCTCTCGCGCGATCGAAGCGATGCTGACTCAGTCGCGTCCCGCCGATGAATTCATCATCGTCGACGACGGCTCGACAGATGACAGCCTGACCATCATCCGCTCCTGGGTTGAGAAGTATCCTCAGATTCACCTGCTGGTGAACGAGCGCAACCTCGGGTTTCATGCATCGTTTCAGCGAGCCATCACAGTGGCGACAGGCGACTTTGTCTACAGTGGCGCCGCTGATGACCGGATTCTGCCCGGCTTTTTCGCTGGGGCGATGCAGCTCGCGGAACAGTACCCCTCAACGGGAATCATCAGTGGTCAGTTCGTCAGCGTCGATCCGCTGGGCCAACCTCTGGGAACTTCGGGACTGAAGAACATTCATCAGGCAATTTTTCTGGAACCGTCACGCTACCTGCATGAAGTGCTTGAGGTGGAACCCGCCACCCATTCGCTCTCCGCAGCGACGCTGTTCCGGCGAATTCCGCTGCTTGACATCGGTGGCTGTCCGCCGGAACTTGAGTCGTGGGGAGACACGTTCGCCATCCAGACGCTGGGACTTCGCCATGGCTTCTGCTACTGGCCATTCCCCGCCATGGAATGGACAATCAATCCGGGAAGCTTGTCGCAGGAGACTCGATCCAATCCTCTGAAAGGGATGAGGATTCTGGAACGAGCGAAACATTGGATGCGATCGGAACGATTTCGAAATGACTTTCCCGAGGATTATGTCGAGCGATGGTCGCAAGATTTCCTCCGGTGCATCGTCCACGAACAGCTCAGTCCCGCCATCGAAGGGAATCAGGCGTTTCAAAGAAGCTGCCGCCGGGTCGCCGCCACGGCTTCACTCCCTGTGCGAGTTTTGCTGCTCTGTTTATGTAACGTGATGCGAGCCCTCTATTTCGTGACGTTTCGCGTCATGAGGCGCGCAGCAACTCGGCGACTACGTCAGATGTACACGGCGGAAGAAGCGTCGAAGGGCGTATGAACACCGCTTTCGGACAAATTGATTCAATTCTTAAAGTTGGCCGGTCGAATAGAAGAATTCGATTCCGGTAGCATTTCGTTCAAGTTGCGACGTGTGAGGTCGTAAGCCGGTTGAGAGAATGCGTGGCGGGGTCAGTTTTGACTGACAGACGCTGTTGCCTTGTCGGAACTCTTTCAGAAAAGACTGTATGTCGCACCGACGCCGTTCGATCCTGATTGCCGAGAGCAATCGGGCCATGTCTCAATCTTTAAGAAATCATCTTGAGGGGGCTGGCTACTCTGTCTTTGTTGCATATGACGGCGAACAGGCAGCCATTCTCGCCGCACGCCAGCGGTTTGATCTGATCATCGCTGACCTGGAACTACCTGCCATGACCGGCGCCGAATTCTGTCGGCACGTACGGGAAGACTTGCGATTAACGGAAATTCCCATCGTCGTGTGCTGCCCTGAGGCTATGCAGAGCGAAGCGGATCGTCTGGTCTTTGCCCACAAGGTCCCTCGAGTCTTCTCGAAACCTCTCGACCCCGCTGCAGTCGTGCAATTCACCAACGAAACCGTGAGAAACCACGCATCTGCGGTCTGACAGCCCCCCTCGCGCTGCCGACGGGCCCGCACGGACCTGGCGGCGTTTCTTGCGGACCAATTATTACTGCACTGGTTGACCATCCTGGATCAGCCAGTGCTTTTTCATTTCCTGACTTGCCTGGACCATACCCTTTGCTGCGAGGCACCAAGCGTTCGTAAGCAGAGTCGCGGAGCATGTCGCAGGTATCCAAGTGGAAACGGGAAAACTTCTCCTCTGAAGATGCTGCAGCCGAGTTGCGTAAGATTGTGGAACTGCAAAAGCTGCCTCGCCGGGCTCAACCCTGGACTCACGCTTTTACCAAATCTCACCGGCAGCGAATGACTTCGAGCGTGCCCGCCTGGATTCGACGCTCTGTCGAGTGTAGGTCGAGTGCGATATCTGCTGGACAGCCTGAAATCTCCGGCTCAACGAGAGGGCCAAAGCCGTTGGAGTGCGAAACATACACCAGTTCATCGACGTTCATCCCGCCCACTCAAGCGACTTATCTTTCGCTCGAACTTGCCATGGCAATACTTTCTGGTGAGATCGTTCGCAAATCTCTTTGATCGCCGCATCCCCTATTATTGGGCGTTCCAGTTCACTCCTCTCGACAGAGATTTCAGTCCTTCCTCCGGCGGCCTCCGGACTCCTGGCTTTCTGTCGTCCGGAAAGGCCAGGTCGTTCTGGATTTTCGTCCGCTTGTCGTCCACAAGTTTGACGATGTGATGGCTCCTCCGTTCCAGTAACGTTTCGAACCGATCGGGCCTTCGGAACTGTCACTTCGACCCGAATGTTTCTCCCCTCCCAATTGAGTCGCCCGCCTTGAGACCCGGCACCATTTGCTGACACCTGCCGTTCGCTTGGAGAGTCGTGCGACTCGTCTCAGCATCGAATTCGGATAGCACAGCAAACTCACAAGGTGAGTTCGTTCGACTTCAATGTACGATTGCCGAATTGGCGTCTCGCGCGGTCGATGAATGCGGTTTCTACTCTCCCGTAGCAATTCATCCCACACCTACGGAAAAAAGCCGCCCCCTGTTTAAAGGGAGCGGCTTTCGATCATTGTTCAGCCCATCAGACGATTACGGCAGGAATGGGTTGCCTGGGCTGTCGCCGAAGTACAGAGGGAAATCTGGATTCGGGAAATCCGGATCCTGGAATGCTCTCAAGTGGAAGTTTCCGTTGTAGAACGCATTCTGCAGATCTTGCGTCACACCATTCTGGCTGAAGTTGTTGGTCACATTCAGGTTATTCCCATCGTCAATCTGGAACAGCTGAACCAGTCGAGGCAACGGATTCTCATATCCGAAGTTCGAGATATTGTTGTCCTTGAATGGATCCGCATTTGACGCATCTCGACTTCCAAGAACTGCACCGTTGGGAGTTGAGTTGCCATCAAGTGGCATGTAGACGTTGCTGCCATCCCGCAACGTATTAACCATCGGATCCTGGATGTTGACGGTGTTTCCGATATTACCTCGCAGCCGCATGTCCATCTGAGCCGTGTAGTCAAGATAGACCGTGCTTGGATCTGGAGGAGTCGCTCGAACACTCAACAGTGGCTGCCATGTCTGACCGTTCTGTGGGTTGTATTGCACGAAGGATTCAACATGCAGATCGTTCGCAACGTTGCCCGTCATCCGGTTGTTCAAGATATCCGCAGCCAGGTAGGACTGCGTACTAACTCGGATAAACACACCATCCGCAGCTCTCAAGTCGCCTGCCCGACCGTTATACTGAATATTGTTGTTGTAGAGATTCAGTTTCGCATTGTTGAGGGTTGGCAGGAACATGTAGTTGCTCAAGCGATCAGCATCCTTGATCGAAGTGTTGTATCCCGTGTTACCCAAGCCATTATTCTGTGTGTCGTTCGGATTGAATGGGATGGGAGGATCAGCGTCAGCATTGGTGTCTTGGAACAGCACGAAATAGTCAGTTCTCGCGTAACCTGCGTTCTGTTCCATTTTCACACCGAACGCGCCATTATCATGGATGTTATTGCCCACGAGATTGAAAGTACTGTACTCGGTCGCATCAATGTCTGAAGCGGAGTATCTAAATCCACCAAAGTTGCCTTGCAACAGAATATTGACCCCGCTTCCCCCGTTACCAGCAATCTGCGAATCCGAGATATTCGCGTTCAACACACCCCCTGGATCTGATGACCAGTTCCCAGTTCCGTCCGAGGTCAGCGATACATCCGAGAAGCCGTTCCCGAATAGGTTGATTCCGTTGAGCGTATTACCCTGTACAACTGATTCGGTCACGTTTAGCGTGGCACGTCCCGCACCATTGAACAACCAGGTTGTAGAATCAGCTCCGTCCACGATCGTGAGCTTCGAAACGGTCTGGAAGTTGATCCCGTGGCCACCGTTAGCATTAATTGCAAGCGGCCCGCCTACGATCACTCGATCAACAGTCAATTGGGTATCCGCTGAGATCGCCGATTGGACGAAGATACCATCTCCCCGGTTGCCCTGGATGAATGTTCCATACTTTGGCGTCGCATTCACAGTGTCTCCCTGGACCAAGATATCATGGTCTCCTCCCAGGTACTGAGCCAGAATACCGCTCAATCCAGTAGCGTTGGCACCGAAGCCATTGCCGTTGATTTCTGTGCTTCCAGTGTTGGCACTCACTTGCATGAACGTTACAGATGGAGCATCGTAAGGCAGAACAGGATTGTTGGTCGTTTGGTCAGTTGGAGTGATAGTACTGGTCATGAAGATTCCATTCGATCCGTTGTTATTGATCTGCACGTTATCGAATGTTGACCGTTCATTTCCCATCGTATATCCGAACTCCGCACCTGGGCTTAGGCTGACGCGAAGGCCGTTCTGAGCATTATTATTGAATGTCGTCGCCGTGGCGTTGAGGACCAGTTGCGAATCACCAAGCAGGTCGACTCGGGCACCTTGTCCAACTCCGTTGATACCGTTGTTGTTCAGCGACGACTGAATCAGGTTGATGCGATTCGGCCCAGGATACTTCTGTGTTGGATCCTCGGGATCATTACCAAGTCCATGGAAATTGAAGCCGTTGACCAAGTTGCTTTGCATCGAGCTGTTGACGATATTGGCCCGAACCAGTGAAGCAGAAGCTCGGTTGAACAGAATACCGTTCTCGTTATTGCTGTTCATCAGCGTGTCGTAGATGCTCGCATGCATGTACGACCGGTCGTTGCTGTTCAGGACGATACCGTTGAGGCGGTTGTTCGACAACGAGCTTCCCGTGACGAGCAGGTTGAGGGTACTGCTGCCGTTGGTGGTTCCAGACAGACCGTTGCCCGTGGGGACACCATTCGAGGTTTCACCCGTGCCCGAGGAGCTGTTGGAGAACACGTTCTGGAGTGTGACGTCCAGGACCGAGTTTCCGTTGCTGACAAAGGCCATGTTATCGCCACCGGTCGTGTCGATGTTGTTACCCGAACCAGCACCGTTGCCGCTGTAGTTGTCTCGCTGCGAGGTGAAGTTCAAGCGAGCGTTACCGTCTGTTGAGATCTGCAGACCGTTCCCCGCGTTGTTCAGGACGTCATTGTCACGAGACACGACTGTCATGCCGCCGGTTGATGTTCCATCGGACCGCAATGAGATTCCGTCATTGAAGTTCGAGGAAATGATGTTGGAATCGATGATCGCGTTGAGCGTCGAGCTGTCATGTCGTTCCAGGGCCAGTCCACCGCCGGTGAAGGCCGAGATACCCGCACCCGTGATTCCCGTGCCGTTGTTCGAGATCTCATTGTTGCGAATCAGCAGGTTATTTGAGGTCGAGGTTCCCGAAGTTTCGACTCGGATACCATAACCGCCGT
>NZ_DASWWZ010000246.1:0-7369 GCF_036405755.1 Schlesneria sp. | reverse complement strand
TCAACCGACATACTCTTTCGCTGCTCAAGCAACAGCAAAACAAGAAAAGCGTCGCCATGAACCGCAGAAGATGTGGCTGGGATGATAACGTGATGCTCAAAACACTAATGGGAATCAAGAGTTAGTACGCGCTGGCCCTGGCGATCAGCCGATTTCTAAGTGCTCAGATGATACCGGAGGGCTGGAATATCATTCCCTCAGCGCAGGACGCGAAGTACCGAGAAAGCCGATCGGCAGTGAGGTGGTTCCTTCGAGTGCCAGATCCGCCAACGCTTCGCCGACGACCGGACAGAATTTGAAACCATGTCCCGAGAACCCTGCCCCCACGACGACGTTCCTCCAGACCGGGTGTGTATCAATCACAAAGTGCTGATCGGGAGTCACCGTGTACAGACAGACCGAATGGCGAACCGGATCCGGCAGCGCGTCGGGGATGAATTGCTCGACGAACGACTGGAGCCGGACCAGGTCTGAGGAATGCAGTTCGCGATCGACTGTGGCGGGATCGTCGACGGGGTCCCCTCCGGAGTGTTCTGCCACTTTGATCGTGGTTCCGTCCAGGCTGGGAAATCCATAGAACGTCCCGAGCGGCAGTTCATAGAAGTAGGTCGGGGCTCCCTGGTCTGCCGCCAGTCGGGGCTGACGAAGGGGGAACCAGCAGACAGACTTGCGAAGCACACGCAGTGGCAGATTTGCTTGCTTGAGCAAGTCTTTTGCCCAGGCCCCCGCAGTCACGACAAGTGATCGAGCCTGATACTGACGGCCACTCGTCCGCACCTGCACCGTAGCCCCGTCCGTCGACCAATCCAGTACTGGTTCACTCTCGCGAATGAGAGCGCCGTGACGAACGGCCTCGTCAATGTGGGCTCGCACGCAATCATCGACGAGCAGCGTCCCCGCGCCCGATTCAAAGGCGACAGCATGTTCCGGGGGAAAAACTAATCCTGAAAATCGCCGTTGAGCCTCTTCGGGGGACAGATTCTCCAATTGCAGTCGATGGAGTTCCACCGATTGCCGAGCCCCGCGGATCGTCTCTCCTTCAGGGGGGCCCGATAACACGAGCCCCGTCGGCAGCAAGAGCTTTCGTCCCGTAGCGGACTCTAACTGACTCCACAGGTCATAGGCCCGATGCAGCAGGGGAACGTAGTCGGGATGTTCGAAGTAAGCCTTCCGGATGATCCGCGATTCGCCGTGCGAGCTACCGCGATTATGGCAGAGCGGATACTGCTCCAGCCCCAGTACTCTGACACCACGGCGCGCCAGTTCAAGACACGCGGCCGACCCCATTCCTCCGACGCCCAGCACGATGGCGTCGAACATCCGGTCATCGTCAGTTGGCGATTGCATAGGCGATCTCGTTCTCCTCCGCTGCTCTGACACTGCATCGTCAAGCAGTGTCTCACGAAACTCAACTGGTGGGAAGTTCACCGCGGCTGCTACCGGATGCTGATGATCAGCAGGATCAGGGGTCCAGTCGCGGCGGCCCCGCTTGACGCCCTGAGGAACATCGAGCGGGTGGAGCAATCCACTTCCAGCAATTTCGGGAAGCCACCGCATGAGTCCGCCGGAGTGACCTTGCACGGTTCAGCCGAAGTTGGTTCGATCGATGCCACAACTTCAGTCCATCACACCCGGAACATGTTTGTATCGAAGTCCGCTGTCGATTTCACAGCTCTCGGAGAATGTGGCATGGGCGACTACTTCCAGTACCGGCGTCGATGGATCGGCATCCCGATCCTGTTCGTGACTTGCCTGATGGCCGGGGCTCTGGTCGATAGTTATCTTCGCTTTCGACTGATTCAGGTCTATGAAAACCCGCGTGAATTTGTTTACTGGTCACTCTTGTCACAACGAGGCAAACTGACGCTGACAAGGCATGCGACAGGTATCTGGTTCGGCCTTCCAATTCAGTTCCATCGAACAGGTCGTCTGACGAATTGCGAAGACATCGATGGGATTCCCTACTGGTATATCGTGTCGCCTCTTACCGTGCTCTCCGCCTGCCTGCTGCTAACTCGTCCAGCCCCATTCAGAAAGAGAACGCCGACTCCGAACGGCCGCAACCGGCTGATGGGGACGCCCGTTTTCGGCGTGCGCCCTTCATAGTCACCGCCCCCCTGAACGTGTTGTCGATGGAAAGAAGACCAGATACTTCTCTCTCGCGCCCCTGATTGCCAGGCGACCGCACTACGGACGCGAACCGAGTTCCGGAAAGAAACTTCCTCCAGCATGTTGTGCAGCGACATCTCCCAGCAAGTCGCGCCACATCCGGTACGGGTCGCCGAACACGTCCTGCCCCAACTCAAGATCCGCGATCGAGGCGGCGAGTCGTCTGATCCCATCCGGGATCGTAAACGCATTCTCGAGGTACAGCAGCCGAACCCCCACAGCCTCGCGCCCCATCACCTCCATGCCCGCTGCAATCTCGATGCTGTCGCGCCGCGCAAAACCGACACCACACACGCCGATCAGACAGCGGTCCCATTCCTGTCGAGTGCTTTCTTCCGCAAAACGGCGCAGTCCCGTGACAACCGATTCGTAGACCGCTTCGCCGACGGCGGTGACGACCTGATCAAGATCAGGCTTAACCCGGTTCATGGCGGTCGAAAAAATGTCGGCACTCACCGGCTGACCTGCGACCCAGCCTTCAGCCAGTCCCCGTAGAGTCTGCATCACCGCCAAGGCCGCAGGAACGATGGCTGCAGGAAGTGTTTGAGGGATCATCATCTCGGCCCCCTTGACTGACTGGGCCAGGAGTGCGGCATCGAACTCGGCCGACTTCCGATCACGTGAGCGAACCAGCCGGGCCACCGTCGCCTGGGCTGCAATGACGGCGTGCATCAGGCCTTTGACATCACGAAGCCACGCAGGAGGTGCATACGAACGTACGGGAACGCCAAACTCCACGCGCCAGATCTCACCCGTCCCGATCAAGGTAAGCCCAGCCAGGGGCGTGGAGGGCATGAGCTCGTCTCGATTTTTGCGATAGAGATCGCGAAACGTCATATTCAGGCGATCTGCGGGAGTGGCTGGCTCCTGGGCTCCTCCGGGTGCGCCGTTCGCTACTTCAGGATCCAGCGCCGCCGCGGCCGCAACGACACCACCTGCATTGAGTACGAACATTCGACGATCCATCTGGGACATCATGAGGCCACTCCGCAAAAGGAACGAATTCGATCTGCGGAGTGTAACCCTCCGGTGTTTCACGAGTGAACCACTCTGCAGGATTTATCTGGGCGAAACCGCCTGTCTGCTCTCGGCCTGCCAGGTTCTCCTCCCGTGAAGAACAAGCTCTGGTCTAGAAGACTCAAGCCAGCCTGGGGGGAAGTGGACCGAGCGGACCACGGGCGTCGTTCAATGAGCGTCTGAGCTGGAAGAGTCTTCACCGAGCTTCCGCAGCATCTCTTTCAGGAATCGCGATGGCTTGGTGTTGTAACGCTTGCCCCACTTCATACGTGTCTGGGCATAGCTGATCGTCAGCAAATCCTTCGCCCTCGTGATACCGACGTAGGCGAGCCGCCGTTCCTCTTCGATGGCCGAAGGATTGTTTTCCAGCTCATCCGTGATTGACCTCTTGTGAGGCAACAGCCCCTCTTCGAGACCCACCAGATAGACATGAGGAAACTCCAGTCCCTTGGCACTGTGCAGCGTCATCAGTTTGACGGACGTCTGCTCCATCGAGTCGTCTTCGCCAAAGTTGCGGTCGTTGCCGTTCAATGAGGACTGTTCAAGGAAATCGGAAAGTCCGGGACTTGGCGTACGTTCCTGATATTCCTGAAGGGCAGAAATACATTCGTCGAGCACCGCGGATCGAGCCAACTGCTGATCGGCCGCCGAATACTGCTTCTGGATTTCCCCTTCGTAGTCGATATCGTGAATCAGCGAGCGTAGCGTCTCAGCGAGATTGGCACCTGGGGCTTCGAAGCGCTGCTGATAATCGGCCAGCATTCGACGGAAGTTATCGATCGCCGTCGCGGTCTTGGGCGAAATCTCTTTTTCCGCGACCGCGTCTGGAATGACCTGCCAGATTTTTCGTCCGCACTTCACAGCGCGTGCCAGCACACGCTCGATCGATGTTTCGCCAATGCCCCGGCTGGGTGTGTTGATGATTCGCAGTAGTGACGTCTCGTCCGCAGGATTCGACAGCAGCTTGAGGTAGGCCATGATGTCCCGGACCTCTTTCCGGTCGAAGAACGACTGGCCCCCGATCAACTGATAAGGGACGCGCACGCGTCGCAGTTCCGATTCAAATAAACGTGGCTGTTCGTTCGTTCGGAACAGGATGGCGATATCTTGCGGTGGAACCTTCAGATGGTTCACCAGATAGCTGATGTCCCGCACGACACCTTCGGCTTCGGTCTGTTCGTCGGCGTAGGGCTTAATCAGGGGAGTGGGCCCCTCCTTGTGCGCAACCAGCGTCTTGTCGTGGCGACCCTGGTTGTGTTTCACCAGTTGATTGGCCAGTCGAATGATTTCGCTCGTGCAGCGGTAGTTGTCCTGCAGACGGACGATTTTCGCCCCGGGAAACTGATTCTGAAAGTTGAGGATGTGTTTGACCTCGGCACCGCGCCAGCCATAGATCGATTGGTCATCATCCCCCACCACGCAGATATTGCGGTGCGGCTTCACCAGTGCCGACACGATTTGAAACTGCATTTCATTCGTGTCCTGGTATTCGTCAATTTGAACCTGTTCGAATTTGGCCTGCTGGCGCTGCAGGACTTCCGGAAACTGCTCAAACAACTGCGACGTCAGCAGCAACAGATCGTCGAAATCGACCGCACCGGAGGCGCGCAGGCTGAGCTGATAACGCCGGTAAGCCGACGCGGCGAGAAATCCTCGATCGTCATCGGAGTACTCGGTCGCCAGTTCGGGCAGCACCCCCACCATCTTCCACCGGCTGATCTGGGCCAGCAGATCCGCAGGACGCAGCGCGGTTTCTGCGACCTTGATGTCCCGCAGCGCCCGGCGCGCGGCGGACTCCTGATCACCACGATCGTAAATCACGAACTTACTGGGGTAGCCGAGGGCTTCGATCTCTTCGCGCAGGATTCGCACGCAGAGAGAGTGAAACGTCGAGATCACCGGTCGACTGCTCGGCCGCCGTCCCATGAAATGGGACATACGCTCGGCCATTTCCTTCGCCGCTTTATTCGTAAAGGTCACTGACAGGATCCGGCTGGCCTCGACCCCGTTGCGAATCAGTTCGGCCATGCGGAAGGTAATCACGCGGGTCTTACCCGTTCCGGCCCCCGCCAGTACCAGCAGCGGGCCACTCAAAGTCACCGCCGCGTCCAGTTGCGACGCATTCAACTCCTTCAGAGTGGCCCCTGTGTACGGCTGTCGACTTTGCGCAGGGGGACTGCTCGGCTTGGGGGGTGACGAGAAATTCCCCGGTTTCGGAGCTGCGGTACTGAGAAAAGGCGAATACGGTAACTGCGAAGACACAGCCCATCCTTGAAAGAAAATTCAGACGAATCCAGCGACACGGCCGGGCCCCTGCCTCGGTCAGCCGAGCGGTCCATTCGACACCCGGCGTCACCGGCAGAGCGCGTCAGAGTACATCTATCCCGTGCTGACTGTCCAGCACATCGGTTCACATCCTGTTTCGTCCTTCCGGTCGATGCAGCTTTTCTCAATCGCGCTGAATGAGCGAGTTCCGTCTGAAGTCGCAATGCCACTTCCTGGACAGCAGCTGACGAGCCAGCATTTTCCTCAATTTCAAGGAAAATCCCTGACGAATTTGCCATACCCCCTTCCCTCCCCCGTCCTTGAACAGCCTGAATCTCAATTCAGAAAGAGAGAAAAATCCTCGGGTTGCCGAGTTCGGAACTGCGGGAAGAGTCGGATGTCCGGGACGACAGAAGCTCCCGCTTATTGAATCTTCACTGATCGATCAGAATCTCACTCCAGCCATTCGGCGATAAACCCGGCCAGCGAAGCCCAGGCACTGGTACACAGGGATGGAACCTCAGCGGCACCCCCTGCCCTGATCCACGTGTTCTGCATTCCGTGTTCTGCTGTAGACCGGAACCGGACGGGCTTTTCTTTTGTCGATCGAACAGTCCTTTTCAGGCCCACAAGCCTGACACCTGTTCCGCTGATCGAACTGAAATATACCTCAGATCAAGAGACGCACGGCGGGGCAATACGGGAGTCCCGGACGGGCTCTTCAACAATCTTGGACCTGTCGGCAAAGTTTACCCGAGAGGGGCTTTCGTCGCGGATCGGCGGTCCTTGTGAATTCGTGCGCATGAAACGATCAAACCACGACCTGAAACCGTCGAGAAATTGTAATGAGAATTGTAAACGGTGCACAAAACGGAACATCGACACCGTGCTGCCGGAGGCTGATCTGGTCATTACCCCTGTGACGCCCAGATCAAGAAATACGCGTGCTGCGAATTGCGAGTCATCGCAATCGCTCCCGGAAATTGTCAAGGATTCGACACCTGAACCATCATTGGAAGATTACCTCGCTTTCCGGCCTATACGACAAACGCTGCTCGTTGCTTAGCCAGAAAGAGACGTCGCACTAGATGATATCCCAATTCTATCGACGATACAGCGTCACAATCCTTTGGCTGGTAGGATTGAGCTTTCCGTGGCTGTGGTACCAGGCCGAACAGATGCCGGCCAACAACGACATCGAAACCTGGCTTCCGCGCGAAACGCCAGTCCGCTTGCTCTATGAAGAGTTCAAGCAGGATTTCGGTGCGGAAGAGGTTCTGGTCATCGGCATCCCGCGAGAACTGGTGACGTCCAAGCTCGTGGAAGCATTCGCCAGCCGTATGGAACGGCTCGAGGGAATCCGCCACTGCTGGACACCCGATCGGATGTCGGCGCGGATGCAGGAATTCGGCGTCGATGAAAAAGACGCACGCGAACGCCTGGACGGACTTCTCACGTCCAAATCAGGCGAACTGATCGGCATTGTCGCTCAATTGACTGATTGGGGGATCAAGAACAGGGCCCAGGTCGTTGAAGACACCAAAGAGACACTCACCTACTGTCAACTTCCACTCGAATCGGTGGCTCTGACAGGTGCCCCCGTGATCGTAACTGAACTCGATCGCCTCGGCAGTCAGAAGACCAGTCGTCAGTTCTTTTTACTCACCATCGGTATCAGCCTCGGCCTGCTGTACTACTCGTTTGGCCACTGGGGATTGTCGCTCGCTGTGCTGGGAACAGCGCTGTGGGGGATCTTCCTGAACCAGACCATCATGTGCTTCATGGGTGGCGAGATGAACTTCATCATGGGCTCGCTGTCCGTGATGGTCATGATCTTCACCCTGTCGATCTCGGTTCACGTTGTCAGCTACTACGATTCCGCCCATAAAGAGGGCCATCCCGAGCCGCTGACCGCCGC
>NZ_DASWWZ010000245.1:0-11987 GCF_036405755.1 Schlesneria sp. | reverse complement strand
CGGTCCTCGTACCGAGAACCGCATTCGGGGAATGTCTGATTCTCACTTCCGGCACTCACGAAAGCTTACGGGGACTGATCCTGAGGCGCCATGATTGCACGGGGGCAGGCCAGCAGGTGCATGTTGTGTGACGGTTTTGGTCACGAAGCGGGCCGCGACGTTGCGGATCGGGGTCCTTCCTGACGAGAAATGCGCGCTGCACATTGGTGAGCACCTTGAGCACCTAATCAATCAAACCCCTGTTTTACAGGGATTTCAATTAGATGCTCAAGGTGCGCAACCTTGAGCATCTTGAGCACCTAATCGACAACACGTTCCGCAGGGTCCATCTCCTCGCCACGGACTGATTCTTTGACCGTAAAAGGGGATTTTGCCGTCGGTCGACGCGCACCTGAATTCCCCGCGCGATCCGTTTGAGCGAATCGACCTGCGCATGCCAATGCCTCCCCATCTCCATTCGATCGTAGAAGACCGTGCGCGTTACTCTAAAAGAAAATCAAAGATACGTCAAGAGTGTTTGTCGTAAATAATGGGGGATGACGTGGTCTCTCTGGGCATCTTGATGAGCATCTTGCCGCTGCGACCTGGTTCATGCGATAGCGACAGGGCTGCGGGGCCGGAACAGGTCTGTCACAGTGCGGGATCGATTGTCGAGGATTAGTGACTCGGATTGGCGGCGCTGATTTCGAGCTTGCCGATCTGGCCGGGGCGAAGTGACAGATCGTCGTTCTGGATTTCCGCCCAGAGTCGGACTTGCTGGTTCGCGGGGTCGATTTCCGGGTGGACGAAGTTCAACTTCCCCTGGTACTTCTTGCCGTCGACGACGAATGTCACGTCACGGCCGACGAGTGAACCGGTCGCCTGCTTTGATGCCAGAAACCCTTCGGCGCGGAGTCGATTCAATCGGATGAACCGGGCGACCGGGGTCGCAGCATCGACCCATTCACCGCGCTGCCGCTTCCACTGCACGACGATTCCGGGGAAGGGGGCCTTGATCGTTCGCCGAGCGAGCTGCAGCGTCGCCCGGTCGAGATCATGTTGCTTCAGCTTGAGAGTCAATTTGGCCTGGGCCACTTCGATGTCAGCCAGTCCGACGTCGAGTTCTGCTTTGTCGGCCAGCAACTTGAGTCGATCGAGTTCAGTTTGCGAGACACTGTTGGGGAACCTGTTGAACGAGTCGAGTGATCGTTTCAACTCTGCCCGCGCCACGTCCAGCGACTTTTTGGCAAAGCGGATCCGCAGATCGTTTTCGGCATGTGTGCGGGCAATCTCGACCTCGGTTTCCGCACGGGCTTTCAGCAGCTTCGCGTCCTGATCGTCGAGTATCGCCAGAGGGGCGTCGGCCTCGATCGTCTTTCCTTCTGACACGATGATCTCGCTCAGAACGCCAGACTCCCGCGCGGAGAGTTCGGCATGTTCAATCAGAGTGAGCTGTGCCCCTTCAATGGTAATGCTGTCGGAGGGATCGGCTGCTGCCAGCAGCAACAGCAAGGAACCACTCAAAAACAATGAATTCATGAAAGAGATCCCCGGCAGCGGCACTCGTTGGATGGAAACACAACTGATCGGTGCAACGGAAGAGAACCGAAATGGCCCACCCTCCTCCAATCGCAACGACGCGAGTTAAAGATGCGAGTTTAAATCAGCTCGTCCATGACAGGAACGCCGAAATGTGGACCAGAGCATGCCGTCATCACCGATCGCGGCAACGGGTCACAATCCGCGCGAGTTTTGCGTTCTTTGCCGATGGTATTTCAGGCCCGGGAGAAAGAATGAGCCACCCAGGACGACGCCGAACAGCGACACTCCGAAATCGATCGAAGGATTGCGTTGCAGCAGGGCCATCAGAATCGATGTCAGGTAAAGGACCACTCCCTGGACGTAGAACTTTCCGGACAGGATGCCGGCCTTGGCGAAGAAGATGTTTCCCCCGATCAGTGCGAGAACGGGGGAGAGCGACAGCACGGGTAGGTTCAAAATCCATTCCAGACCGAACAGAAACATGCTGGAGCCGACGCTCCCTGCCCAGACGTGCGCAATCTGCCGTTCCACAAATGTGATCGGTCCTGACCGGCGGCGCAGTTCCCAGAAGATGAAGGCCCAACCGGTCGAACAGACCGACCAGAACGTGGCGTATGGCCAGCGGGATTCGACCCCCTGGTAGTGCATGCCGTTCGTGATGAAGCAGATCAGCATGACGACCAGACTATGCCACATCCATAACAGGCCCCAGTTCTCCAGAATGGCCGCATGGTGCGTTTCGCGGAAGGCAAGCGCAATCATCTGAGAGATCTGCGTCGAACGGGCCGAAATCGGTTCACTGTTGAGATAGGCTTCCAGATCATCGGCCAGGGCATCGGCCGTTCGATAACGCAGGTCTGCCGGCTTCTGCAGGCACTTCAGGCAGATCATTTCCAGGTCGGCGTCCGCTTTCGGATTCAGCATTCGCGGAGGCAGAGGGTCCTGTTCCCGGACCATCAACACCGTGTCGACGGCGGACGCCGCCTGAAAGGGAGGCCGTCCCGTCAGCATGGCGTAAAGAATTGCACCCAGCGAATAAATGTCCGTCGCGGCACTGATCTCACTCCGGCGTCCTGCGGCCTGTTCCGGCGCCATATACCCCGGCGTTCCCAGGATTGCGCCGGTCATCGTCAGGTTCGCATCGGCAGTAAGACCATTCTCGCCGTCAACAGAGTCACCCGACAGCCGCTTGGCCAGGCCGAAGTCGCTGACGTAACTTTGTCCCTGCAGATCGATCAGGATGTTCGAAGGCTTCAGATCCCGGTGCAGGACCCCACGACGGTGGGCATCGGCAATCGCCCGGCAAATCGGCGCCAGCATCTCGGCGGCCTGGCGCGAAGGGAGGGGACCATCCGCCAGAAGTTTTGTCAGCGTTGTCCCTTCGATCAGCTTCATGCTGAAGTACGGCCGCCCGTCAACTTCACCCCCTTCGTAGACATTGACGATGTTCGGGTGATGAAGCTGTGCAGCAGATTCCGCTTCGGCGCGGAACCGGGCGATGTCGGATGAGGAAGCATGGTCCCCTCGCAGAATCATCTTCAGTGCCACGATCCGGTCGAGGCTTTTCTGACGGGCCCGATAGACGACCCCCATCCCGCCGCGACCCAGTTCCCCGATCAGTTCGTAGTCACCAAAGTCGAGCGGCGGGTTCTCCCCCTCTTTGTGTTCGGGCTCTTGAGCTTTATCGTCGAGAATTTCCGAGATGCTGGCGAAGTCATCCGCAATCTGCATGGTCGCCCAGAGTTCACGCAGTTCGGTCGCCAGTTCGGGATGTTCCTGAATGATCGCTTCGACTTCGCGTGAGTTTCCCTGGCGGGACGACTCAAGGAGGCGGTCCAGCAGGGATGCCAGCAGATCATCATGACTGAGTGACATGGAGTTATTCCGTGGGAAGCCGGTACCGAAGGTCGCTGTGCATTGCCGCAACGGGCCGGATGACCTGTTCCGTCGAAGACGTGGTCAGGCTATTCATGGGGCTGTTCCGTTTGAGAGGGCCGATCCCCCAGGATCGCTCGCAGCTTACGAAGGGCCCGGAGATGCCTCATCCCGGCCGCCGCTGCCGACAGTCCCAACGCCTCGGCCACCTCGCTGTTCCCCAGTTGCTCAAAATGCCGCATCACGACAATCTCACGGTCTTCGTCGTCGAGCTGATCAAGGGCGATCAGGAATCGGGATTCCAGTTCCTTGCGGATGCTGGCGGCGGCGGGAGTCAGTTCCTGATCGGCGAGCTGACCCATCAGATCCAGCCCTGATTGATCTGCGAATTGGGGGGAAGTCATCGACTGTTCGCGGTCCAGGCTGCGGCGCTGCGCTCCCCGGTGTCGACGGTGCATGTCGATCATCCGGTCTTTGGCCAGTTGGCGCAGCCAGAGATGAAACGGTAACCGCGGATCTGACAGATATTCCTGAAGTCGCGTATTGGCTTCCATCAGAACATCCTGGACCACATCGCTGGCATCAACTCGCTGCGCGATCTTCCGGTCCAGTCGCAACTGGATCAATTTTTTGAGTGAATTCCGGTGCCGTTCCAGCAGCCGGTTCACCGCGACGCGATCTCCCTGTCTGGCATTCACCAGCAGGTTCTGGGTAACAGTCTGTTCTGGCCAGAGCGGCATAAGGATCCGTAGGAAACAGGTTGGAAAAGTCAGGCTACGGGCAGTTCATTCGCCCCATCGGCAGGAGGCTACTGATCGCGGCAGTCATCCCCCGCGAGGTTTCTGAAAATGGGTCTGTTCTCCGAGAAAGGTTGGCTGACGAAGACGCCTGCGAGCGATTTCACCAAGGGCTGATTCCAGTTCGCTGGCGGCTCCATCACGAAGCGGGAAGGGGGACTCATGGTGATTCTTCCATCCGGTCCAGGGGGTATTCGCTGATCGGGATTCCCAGGCTGCGCACCTCTTGAAGGCGTCGCCAGGCGCGCGTCGTTCGTTCTTCCCGATTGGTCACTTCGGCCGGGTCGAGCAGTCGCTTGTCGAATGGTCCTTCCACGCTGACCGGTTCAAATTCGGGATCGACGATGAACTGAGCTGCGACGGGGTTACAGCGCAAGTGCCGTTCTTTGGCCGTCATCAGATAACGGGCCTCCACTTCACCGAGGATGTACCGGAGATACAGGTCGCTTTGCGTGATGTCTTCGACTTCCGCTCCACAGACTTCGCAAAGATATCCAAGTTCGCACTTCGCCATAGAACCGTCCGCGTTTCCGTTATGCGTGATGGAGTCATGATCGACGACTGGTCGATCGGGTGGCCGGGGCCCCTCGTCAGCTCAGGATGTCATGGATCACTTCCCCATGGACATTCGTCAGTCGTCGTTCAATTCCGTTGTGATAGTAAGTTAACCGTTCGTGATCGATCCCCAGCAGATGCAGTAGTGTGGCATGGAAATCGGGCCACGTCACGGGTCGATCGACGGATTTCCAGCCCACCTCGTCAGTGGCTCCGTAACTGATCCCCGGCTTCAGTCCACCCCCGGCCATCCAGACGCTGAAGCCATACATGTTATGATCACGGCCGGCCCCAAGGATACTCGCTTCGGACTGGGTAAAGGGAGTCCGTCCGAATTCGGTGGTGAAGACGACCAGGGTGTCGTCGAGCATCCCCCGTTGACGCAGATCCCGCAGCAGGGCCGCAATCGGCTGATCAACGCGAAGGGCTTCCTGTGAGTGATTTTCCTTCACACTTTCATGTCCGTCCCAGTTGATCCGGGGCGAACCAAATGAGCCACCGGCAAATAGCTGTACGAATCGGACCCCCTGTTCCAGCAGTCGGCGGGCCAGGAGACAGCTTCGTCCAAAGTCTTTCGTTTCTTCGCGATCCAGTCCGTAGTCGGATTGCGTCTGTGCGGTTTCCCCGGCCAGATCGGTGACATGAGGAACAGAGAGCTGCATCTTCGCGGCAAGTTCATAACTTTTCATGCGCGCGACCAGATCGGATTCGGGCCTGGTCTGCTGATGGTGTCGATTGAGTGCCGCGATGAACTCTCGCGTTTTCGCTTCGCTGCTGGCCGAGAACGAGCGGGGAGTCTCACTTCCTGCCGGGGTCGCAGGAAACAGATCGTCGATCGGCTGCCCTTTGGTCCGGAACGCGACCCCCTGATAGCGAGCTGGAAGAAACCCGTTCGACCAGTTGATCGTTCCCCCCGCCGGAAGTCCGCGTGGATCCGGCAAGACGACGTAAGCGGGAAGTTCATCGGTTTCGCAGCCCAGGCCGTACGAGAGCCACGAGCCCAGCACGGGGAAGCCATTCAAACGAAAGCCGGTGTTGGCCTGGAAGGTGGCCGGGGTATGATTGGCCGAGTCCGCGACCATGCTGCGAATGACGGTCAGTTCATCCGCCACTTCAGCAATGTGCGGAAACAGTTCCGACACCCACAGTCCACTTTCGCCGCGCCGCTGAAAGTTCCAGTCATTCTTCCGCAGCGGACCGACCTTACCGAAGAATGTTTCCGGTTTCTCGGACGAGGGGAGCGGCTGACCGTGATATTTCTCCAGTGCGGGTTTGTAGTCGAACGAATCGAGATGACTCAGTCCCCCACACATGTAGAGATGGATGACTCGTTTGGACTTGGGGGGAAGGTGCGGTGGCGGGTCATGGGCTTCTCCCGTCACTGTCGCGGCCCCGGCACGTTGGTTCTGATTG
Organism: Schlesneria sp.; assembly: GCF_036405755.1. NCBI lineage: Bacteria > Pseudomonadati > Planctomycetota > Planctomycetia > Planctomycetales > Planctomycetaceae > Schlesneria > Schlesneria sp. The sequence continues at coordinate 5,826 of NZ_DASWWZ010000245.1, read as the reverse complement.
AGAACATGCCAGACAGCCGTTGAGGTCAGCCCATGCGTCGACCACGACAGGAAGTCACGACGATCGATTGGCTGAGGCATTCACAATCACCTTTCGTTGTTTCTTGACGGACGAAGCGCGCCGACTCGCACGGGCGACTCATTGTAATCGGTTCGAGTCCAGCGGGAACGCCTGTTCAAATTGTGACGACGGGGGGCCGTGGAGTATACCGACGCACCTTGTTCCCAGTCTCTGTCACTGTCGAGAAAGGAAACGTCGAGAATGGAAACGCCGGGAATGGGGTGTAGGATCCCGTCTGGTGGTTTCCGTCGGGGCGTTGCTCCTCGATGACATTACTTGAGAACGCCGTGATCTCCTTGAGACTGCCGTTGAATCGAAGGATTGCACGGGGATATCCATGCATTTCTCAACAGTCAGGCAGATTCTTGAGGCCGGACAGGGATTTGTGTGATCGCCTGGAGGGTGAATTGGGGACCGGACGGCGGGGTGTTGCGATTGGGTTGAGGAACACCTCTTGCGGCTGTCGCCGCCCCGGTAGCCGCGAAGACGCGTCAACCGTGGCTATCCGCTGGGACTGGACCCGGGAGTGGGGCGTTGTTGGTAATTTAAAAATTCGTCACCTTGGGTTCCTGGCTGTTGCTTTTCTTTTCCAGTCGAATCACCAGACGCGAATTTCCGGGGGGACCGTAGCTCCAGACTTCGGTGATTCCCCGCGAGGTAATCGCTCGCGTCAGTGAACGTGGCTCACCCAGCATCTCGCGAAGAGCGGTTGAGGTTATGCCGAGATAGATCCCTGTGGGTGAGGCCTCGGGTGTCGTAACGCCGGCAGGCCTTCCCGGTACGGACTTGACCCAGCGACTGTTCCGCCATTCGTAGCCCAAGGCGGCGAGGCGCGATTTCACTTCTTCGTATCCGGGGTCGATCCGGTGCGCGTCGGACAGGTATTCCACCGCCTCGGCTTCCTTCCGAAGCAGCGTGAGGTACTCTTCGGACAGTTGCAGCAGGCCGACAATTCCATCCCCCTTCAACCGCAATTCGTGCGATTTGACCCATTTGAGCAACGCCTGATCCGCCGTTTCCTGCTGCTTTCTCTCGCGAAGCTGGGTGGCGAGATCTTCGATCTCGGATCGGGTCGCCGATTCGACGTGAAGCACCCGATACGCCAGACTCTGTCGGCGATGGACTTCTGCCAGTTCGGATTCTTCGGGAATCAACTCGAGGATCTGGTCCGCGATTCGTTCGCCATCACGCCCATCGAGTGACGCGTCGTGCAGCAGTCGTTTGCGGGTGGCGGAGATGAAGAAGAAGCGGTGTAGCTGGATTCTCTGCTCATCCGTTGCTTTGCGGTAGGTGGCCACCGGGTCGAGTTCATATCGCTTTTGCAGGTCTCGATTGGGACTGGTCAGAGGAGTGGTCGTGCCGGGAAGCGGGTCCCCCAGTTTCTCGGTAAAGTCCTGCCATGCGGCCAGATCGACGGGGGTGGCCTTCTGCATGGTCTGCCATTGAATCTGCAGCCCTTCGTGCAGCAGTTCCATTTTGCGGCGGGGTGGCAGTTTCCGTTCGTCAACTTTGGTCGCCAGTTCGAATCGTCCTGCGGCATCATCCGGTTTCAGGCTGGCGTGGTCAGTCTCGATCGCCTTGAGATAGGCTTCGTCCCCTTTTTTCAGCAGGTCTGCATCTTCGTAGAAGCGACCGAGGGCGGCGATCCAGTCTCCCAACTCATTCCATTCGGCAGAGGTGGCGCGTTTCAGTCGTGCGGCACGGGATTCGAACTGTTCGACATAGCCGGGAACGACGCGAAGCTCTTCAACGGCAAATTCCAGCTTGGAGTCGACCTTGCGAAAGCGTCCCGTGAGTTCGATCGTGCTTTTCGGAATGACGTTCCGCAGCTTCTGACTATCGACAATGAACTTGGCATCACACCGCAGCAGTCGAAGTTGACCACCGCCGAACCCACCGACTCTCCCTTCGACGCGAATCGCCAAAGGAGAGTCCAGGAATCTGTCCCATGGCTTGGTGTCGTTCAGTTTCTCGACGGTCCAGACCGTTTCCGCCGCCGCCACGCCTGCAGGGACCGCTGCGGCCATCAGGACCAGTCCGAGCAGGGACCCGAGGCTGATACGATGGCGAGACAACGCACGGTTTGCGGGACAGGGGCTGGGTGAACGTGACGAGGCCACGTGAAGGGACGTTGCAGTGAGACTTCGCGGGTCCGGCGTGTGACGAACAGCGTCCATCGGTCATTTCTCCGTCCGTTCAATACCCACCGCGAACCCCGTCAGGTCCCTTGTTTTCGGTGAGGCAATTTTATCCTCATTCCCGAACAGCGAACAGCAACAAATTCCGAGTTCACCCATAGATCGGATCGCGGGGAAATCGAATCGGGGGAAACCCGATCGATCGCGAACCCGCGGCAGGACAATTCGGATCAACGGGGATCACAAGTCGTGAGGTTCCAGAACTTCGATGCGGGGCAGATGCCGGTAGTTGTCGTCGTAATCCAGGCCGTATCCGACGACGAACGCGTCGGGAATCAGAAAGCCGTGAAAGTCGGGCGTGATGTCGACACAACTGCGTCCCTCTTTCCACAGCAGGACCGCCGTAGCGATGCTCGCAGGATGGTGCCGCTTCAGTTCCTCGACCAGGCGGACCAGTGTCTTCCCGGTATCGAAGATATCGTCCACCAGCAGGACATCGCGTCCTTCGATCATGGGCATCAGATCCGTGCTGATGGTTAGCTGACCGGGGACTGTCGTTTCGCCCCGATAACTCGACGCGCGAATAAAACCGATCTGGTGGGGAATGTTGATCGCCCGAATGAGGTCCGCGACCAGAATGACGCTGCCGTTCAATACGCCCAGAACCGTTAATGGTCGTCCTCGGTAGATCTCCGTGAATTTCCGCCCTAATTCTGCGACTCGCTCGGCAATTTGTTGCTCTGTCAGTAATGTAACCATCCGTCGTCGTTCATTCCCAAAAGTCAGGGTGCAGTGATTCAGCCGTGCGTGTTCGTCTTCCGCTTGATCGATCACGGTGGTGCGGACAAGCGACCGGCAGACGCGTGATGGATGTGCTCAGTCATTGTGAAGATCGTCGGCAGGCGAAGCAATCTTGCGGGAGTCGTTCATGAGTTGGTCAACGACGCAGGTTTCGGGTAAGTCCGTCGACGTTTTTGTGCCGGGTGAGGACCTCAAGCCCGCAGGGATTGTCCTGTTTCTGCACGGCTACGACGGTGTCACGATCAAGGACAATCCGGCCTACTCGAACGAACTCGCCAAGCACAATCTGATCGGACTGTGCCCCCTTGGCGAGCACTGCTGGTGGACCGACGTCGTTTATCCCTCTTACGACCCGCTGACCAGTCCTCTGGACTACCTGTCGGAACACATCCCGAAATACTGTGCGGAGCGATGGCAGATCGAACCTCCGCGGATTGGTGTCTGCGGCGTCGAGATGGGTGGGCAGGGGGCTCTGCAACTGGCTTACCGTCACGCCCGGAAGTTTCCTGCCGTCGTCGCGATCTCGCCGAAGATCGATTTCGAAACCTGGTGGGGACATGGCACGTCGCTCGACACGCTTTTCGAGAATGCGGAAGCCGCACGACAGCGGACAGCCATCCTGCACCTGCATCCGCTGAACTACCCCCGGCGGCAACTGTTGCTATGCGATCCGGCCGACCCCTACTGCTTTGACGGAGTGCTCACGCTGGCCAGCAAGTTGTCGTCGACGGGCATCGCGTTCGAAGACGACTTCGTCACGACTCACGGCGGCTACGGGTGGAACTACGCCAACGCCATGGCCCCCAAAGTCATCGATTTCCTGGCCAGAGCCGTTGCGGAGGCTCGTTGAGACTGAGCTGTGTGCACCGTTTTCTGGTGACGACCGAGGCGAGACGGTGAACCAATTTCACCGGGGATAGGGACCGCCCAAAGGACTGCCAGCGCGGGGCCTACTCAACCAGCGTCCGCCGACTCGCGTGAATAGAAGAGTTCACGGTGCTCGATAGGCGGGAAAGAATGCGTCGGGGGGACTTGCCGTCTTGCCGGTTCGGGCTTCCCACTGCCGGCACAGGTCTTGATAGGTGACGGGGTCTGCGATCAGCCGCCAGGTGTAGAACGGTGAGCGAAGATGTGAGAATCCCGCTTTGAACTGGAACAGAGAATCTTCAGATCCGCCGTAGCCACCCCCCAGATGCATGGTGTGATTGCCTCGTTCTTTGGCCCAGGTCCGGACGGAATCGAGCATCACTTTCGTAGGGTACTGGCTGTGGAATTCTTCGGTCGTTCCGCTCAGGTGGTACTGGACAATACCGCAGACTTCCGAAAACAGTGCTCCACACGTGACCGCCCCCTCCTTGTGGCAGATCGCCAGATGCAGCACGTCCCCGATGGAAGCCCTTAGTTGCGCAAAATACTCGCGTGAGAAGAAATAGTGCTCGTTCGCGTTAACGCGCTGCATGGTTTCGGTATAGGCCCGGAAAAACTCGTCGAAGTCTCGCCAGTCCGACTGAATCTCGACGGTGAATCCCTTTTTTCGCGCACGATTGATCTCGCTGCGGTGACCGGCTCGCGTCTGATGCCAGAGTTCTTCCTGCGGCAGCGTCAGGTCGATGGAGACTGTCTGACCATGCTCGACCAGCGTCCCCATCTGGCGAAGCGGTTCCAGTGGCAGGGGAATATTCGGGTGTGACCTCGAGAAAGCCGCAATAATCCGTCGCTCGGTGAGTCCCTCTTTCAGGCGGCTGATAGCCTGCTGCAGGAAGGGCTCGATGGGTCCCTTGTCGGGACTGATGACCAGGGGACAGGCATAGCCGTAGGGAGTGATGGCGTCGAAGAGTGGCTCGTTGGCGGAGTACGATGCGGGGACGGGGCGAACGATGAACGTCATGAGACAACGACGGCCGTCGTCGTCTTCAGCATGAAAGGCCAGCGGAGTACCGTCACCATTGGGGGCACACATCCGGTCCTGGGCACTTAATGCGACGTATTGGGGGAGGTGATAGAAGTCGTGTGTGCTGTCGGCAAGAAACCGACCCCACAAACTTGAATCAGGCCCAATAAAGTCGCAACGCATCCAAACGAGCTCCCGAACCACTCGACACATGACGATGAATTCAGGGGGTGTAGCGGATGCGGGCGTCTGCGCGAAGCCTAGTGGTCAAATGTGAGTAGCGAGGGCTAACCGATTCGATTGGCAAATCGTCCATACGAGAGGCGAATTCAAACCTGAAATCAAGAGAAACCTGTGGCTTTCGGCGTGGTCGAAAGGGTTGAGGTCAGGAACCCGTAACGGTTTGCAAAAAGGCCTCGCGCCGGGGATCGGTGGCGTAAGCACTTGAGAGCAGGGGCTCAAGCTGGACGGACGAAGTGGAGACTTTTTCCAATGAGGGATTCACACCTGTCGCGTTCGCGTGTGCAAAACCAGTCCCAGCGCGATTGTCTTGATCGTCCCGACAAAACGAACGGTCAGAATGCCACTGCTTCGAAGTCTTCGCAGAAGCAGTGTCTTATCGTAGTTTTGGTGCCGGAAAGCGCACTGCATGCCCGGGGACGGTCATACAGTGGCATCTTCGCTTGATCCGCGACTCCGACTGAGGGGGGCTGGACGATGAACCTATCCGTCAGACTGCCACTGCTTCGAAGTCTTCGTAGAAGCCGTGTTCTTGTCGATGTCTGGTGCCGGAAAGCGCACTGCATGCCCGGGGACGGTCATACAGTGGCATCTTCGCTTGTTCCGCGACTCCGACTGAGGGGGCTGGACGATGAACCTATCCGTCAGACTGCCACTGCTTCGAAGTCTTCGTAGAAGCCGTGTTCTTGTCGATGT
>NZ_DASWWZ010000244.1:0-13869 GCF_036405755.1 Schlesneria sp. | reverse complement strand
ACTGTTCCTTGGATACGCTGTCGTCCGGCTCGATATAAACTGAAGAGACCAGCGAGTCGTCAAACTTGCCGATCTTTCTGACGGAGTTTCCGTCAAGGACAATCGCAATATCAAGCAGTAGGGATCCACACTGATAGATACCGACTACGGTCAGGTCATAGCCATCCACGTGCAGACGGTCGCCGATTGTCTTCTTAAATGCTTCAGCGATGGGGCGACTGATCACGCAGTTAAACGTGCCGATGTCCTCTGTCGTCAGGAATCGTCCCGCGACGATGTCGTCGCGGTAGATGGCCTCTTTCAACTCCAAAGTCGTTTTGATGTCGGTGCCGAACAGGAACCGAGGGGGACTGAACGTGGGTTTCCCTTCGACAAGCTGGGCACGAGCCCAGACTTCCGGACGGGCTTTGCGAACCCCCTTCACTTCGGCGATCTCGGCAACCCAGCCGATCGGCAACCGTGAGAATAATGGGATGGGCGCTCCTGGCTGCATCGCCGCCAGGCCGGGAATACGGCTGAAGGTTTTTCCGACAAGGTCGTCGATGCCGGTGGCGATGGAAAACAGCCCGACCATCCCGGCGATGGCCACGGTCAGGCCGAGCAGTGCCAAGAGCGAGCGAACAGGACGGCTGATCAGATTTCGAAATGCAAACAGGAACATCGAGCAGGGCACTTTCCATCAAGTAACATGGCGGCGGATCGTACCTGTCGGCAAGGCTCTGTTGCACAGAACGTACCAATCCGACCTGTTTCACACTCGCTGCATAACATAGACGATGTCTTCGGTGTCGTTCGTAATGTCGATCGGCCAGTCCAGGTCATAGCGGAAGTCGAACATTTCCAGCACCCGCAGCCGCGGTTCCGATTCGAACAACGAAAACATCTGCTCAGCAGTGTAGGTGCGAAAGATTGTTTCGTCAGTGATGCGGAACTGCTTTGTCGGAGTATAGACGTCGTAGGTCACGCCGATTCGTTCCTGACGTTTTTTGAGATTGGTCTCGATTGTCCAGAGATTCGAGACAACGGACAGATTCCCGCGTGACGACGACCAGGACTCGGAAGTGCACTTGGCGGGAGTCTTCGGGGTCAAATGCAGCCCCAGGATATACAGCCCTCCTTTATTCAGTGCATCGGCCACGCAGTGAAAATGGGCTTGGGCCGCCTCTTCCGTCGGGAGATGCCGAAAGGTGTTGATCATGTTGAAGGCGGCATCGACTTTTTTCTTCAGTTTGAAGTCCGCCATATCTCCGACGAAGGTCGACTCGGGATAGCCAGCCCGTTTCAACCGCGCGTTGCAGTAAGCGATGGCCTTTTCATTCAGGTCATTGCCCGAAATTTCGTAGCCCTCTTTCGCGAACTGAACGACCAGCCGGCCTGTCCCGCATGCCGGTTCGAACAGTCGTTTCACCGGGCGCCTGGCATACTTGGCGAAGCATTGTTTCAGAAACTTGTATTCTGCTGCCCAATCTGAGCCAAAGATCAAGTCGTAGTACTTTGGGTAGTCGTACAGATGACCGGCGATCGTTTCCATGAGCGGTGTCGGGCTCCAATAGGGAGAGGTTTATCAACGAACGAAGGTTACGAACTCGTGAGTGAGTTCCGCAGTTGAAGCGGGAGTGTAACGCAATGGCACTGTAAGAACGAACGATGCCATTTCCCACGTTCGAAATTTCAGAAGAAGGCTCGCAAGAATGCTCGATCCCTGGCGCTGACCTGCGATCGGGAGTGTCCAGACCTCTCTGGCAGAAGGGGCTCGCGGGCAATGATCAGCCACTGCCGAACGGCCTTCGTCCGCGAGTATTTGCTTCCACGTCATCAGCCAGACTGGATGAGAAAACTACTGGCCCGAGGCCCAGCCGCGACGACGTTGATCAGCGGCACCCCATCGCATTCCGTCGCTTTCGGAGATGTAGATGGAGTGGGCGTCTCCCTGGCGGGAACCGCGAGGGACAATCTGATGGCCCATCTCTCGCAAGCCGGCCACGGCGTCGGGGTGGTCGCGATGGAGTCCCGTTTCGAGAGTCACTGTATCCGGCATCCACGCATGATGCAGGCGGGGGGCATCGACGGCATCGCGGATCGGCATCTCAAATTCGAGCAGATTCAGCACGACACAGAAGACGGTGTTGATGATGGTGCGACCGCCAGGACTGCCGGTCACCAGCACTGCTCGCTGATTACGAGTGACAATCACGGGAGTCATCGAACTGAGCATCCGTTTGCCCGGCGCTACGAGATTGGGCTTTGTTCCGATTAATCCCCTGGAGTCTGTCACACCCGGGCGGGGATTGAAGTCACCCATTTCGTCGTTCAACAGATATCCGGCCCCCTGAACCACAATCCGCGAGCCAAAGCTGTTTTCCAGGGTGTACGTGTTGGAGACGGCCATCCCATCGCGGTCGATCACGCTGAAGTGGGTCGTGTTCGGTCCTTCATCCGGCGTCAGAATATCGGCACCGAGTTCAGCGGAGGAGGTGGCTGTCGTGGGCGAGATGGTCTGTGCCAGTTCGGCAGCGTACCGCCGGGACGTCAGGTGCTGCGGTATGTCGACAAAGTCAGGGTCGCCGAGAAACTTTGCGCGGTCAAGATAGGCTCGCCGCATACTTTCGATCATCAGATGCAGAGTCAGTGGTGACCAGCGGCCTTCCTGACGCAGGTTAAACGTTTCGACCATATTGAGCATCTGGATCAGGGCGATACCCCCGGAACTGGGTGGGGCAGCCGCGAAGATCTCGTAGCCGCGGAAGGTGCCATGCACGGGAACTCGCACCTCGGGTTCGTAAGCAGCGAGATCGGATCGGCGAATGAGTCCACCCCCGCGCTCCATTTCCGCTTCCAGCGAGTCCACCAGCGGTCCGGTGTAGAAGGCATCTGCACCCTCTGTCGCGATGGACGTCAACGTCGCTGCCAGATCATTCTGGATGAGTCTGTCCCCTGCCCTCCAGACTTGTCGTCCGTTGTCCTTGCCCAGCACGCGAAGCAACTCGGCGTTGTTGCGGGACGTTTCGATGACCTCGTTCAGTGACTTGGCCAGTTCGTCGTTGATTTCGAAGCCTTCTGCTGCCAGCCGCGCGGCGGGCAGCACCAATTGCTCCCAGGCAAGCCGGCCGAATCGGTTGTGAGCGAGTTGTAATCCCCGCACCGTTCCTGGGACTCCGACAAGTAAATGGGGGGACGTCCGACCATTCGCGAACATATCGACTGTCGCGAGAGCGGGGGCTTTCTCGCGATAGTCGATCATGATCGGCTGAGCTTGACCGGGGGAATGGATCAGCATGAAGCCTCCCCCGCCGATGTTCCCCGCTTCAGGCCACGTGACCGCCAGTGCAAAAGCAGTTGCCACCGCTGCATCGACAGCGTTTCCCCCGGCATCGAGAACTTCGCGACCGATCACGGAGGCCGGTTCGGAAACAGAAACGACAATACCGAGACGGGACTGGCTGTCTTTGCCTTCCTTCAGTTCATCTGCCCAACTCGCCCGTCCAGCGATCACGGCAGCGATCGTCCACAACACTATCCCGACCGAAAAGACGGAAGGGATCGAACGAGCGGGGTGCATGATGAACTGTCGCAAGGTTGGACCTTCCCGGGTTTAGCTCACCAGTCCGAATGCCTGCTCGGCAGCGTCCAGTGTGGCCTGAATGTCGGCTTCGGAATGTGCGGCGGAAACAAAATTCGCTTCGAACTGGCTGCATGCCAGGTAGATGCCCCGTTCAAGCATGGCGTGGAAGTACCGTGAGTACGCCTTTGTATCGCTCTGTGAAGCAACTTGCAGATTCGTCACCGCAGCAGGATTGAAGTAGAACGTGAACATGCTGCCGACGCGCGGAATCGTATGAGGAATCCCGGCAGCGGTCGCACGCTTGGCCAGCCCTGCGACGAGTGTCGACGTCAATTGATCCAGCTTCGGATAAGGGTTGTTGGTTTTGAGCTGGGTGAGCGTTGCGATCCCACTGGCCATGGCCACAGGGTTCCCCGACAGTGTCCCTGCCTGATAGACCGGCCCGACGGGTGAAACGGAGTTCATCACGTCAGCTCGGCCACCGTAGGCCCCGACAGGAAGACCGCCACCGATGATCTTTCCGAGTGTGGTCAGGTCGGGCCGGATTCCCCACAGGCTCTGTGCACCCCCGTAATTTACGCGGAAGCCGGTCATGACCTCGTCGAAGATCAGCAGCGAACCGTGCTTTTGACACAGGCTCTGCAGTGCCTGAAGGAACTCGGTCGTCGGGATAACCACCCCCATATTTCCCACGACGGGTTCCAGAATGACGGCGGCAATTTCTGATCCGCGCGCTGCGAAGGCGGACTCGAGCTGCTGTGGATCGTTGTATTCGAGCACGATCGTGTCAGCAGTGCAGCCGGCGGGGACCCCCGGGCTGGAGGGTGTCCCGAGTGTGAGTGCTCCGCTGCCCGCTTTGACGAGCAGGCTGTCGACATGTCCGTGGTAGCAACCGGCGAATTTGATGAGGACATTCTGGCCGGTGAATCCCCGGGCGACGCGAATGGCGCTCATCGTGGCTTCGGTCCCGGAATTCACCATTCGCACTCGTTCAATCGATGGAACAGCCTCAATGACCAGTTCCGCCAGTTCTGTTTCCAGTTCGCACGGAGCACCAAAGCTGGTCCCCTTTTCGAGCGCTTTGTGGATCGCGGCGATGACGGCCGGGTGACGGTGTCCCAGGATGTGCGGCCCCCATGAACCGATGTAATCAACGTACCGGTTGCCATCGATATCAAACAGGTAGGCTCCCTCGGCACGGTCCATCACGACCGGGGTTCCGCCAACTCCACCGAAAGCGCGAGCGGGACTGTTCACCCCACCGGGGATCGATTTCTGGGCACGGTTAAAGTGTTGCTGGCTCTTCTGCTGTGTGAAGGTCATGTGTTCTGTCTATGGCGGAAAACGTGAGGAAGCAGGCCTTTGTTCGTCTGGATGAGGCCACACGACAAAAACCATGGAGGAAACGGGCCTGACGCCGTTATAGCGGCGCAGCAACCCGATGCGAAAGCTCGGCGTGAGCCTCGGACGGGGTGTGAGGATTTTCCTGGAGCCGTCCCCGGTGGGAGAACGGTCATCCCCCTTTTTTCGCGGCCTGCTGCATCCGGATGATCTCAAGTTTTGAGAGCGGACGACCATCGGGACCCGTTGTCGGAACGGCGGCGGGGGCTGCAGGAGCAGGAGCTGCTTCTGTGACGACTGGTTCGGCAGGCACTGGTTCTGCGACAGCAGCCTCTGGGGCTGCGGCAGTCGGTGCCGGTGTGGCGACCGATTCGGCTGGAGCAGCGGCCGCCGCAGCCGCTTTTGCAGCCTGCTGCTTTCGGATCATGTCCAGCGGAGACGGTTTCCCAGTTGCGGCAGTCGGGGTAGCCGAAGATGCGGCAGCAGCCTTGGCGCTTTGCTGAGCTCGGATCGCGTCGAGAGGGCTTTTGCCAGCGGCGACAGGTTTGGGTGCCGCGGAGGGAGCTCCTGCGGCTGCGGCGGGCTTGGCTGCCGGTGCCGCCTTCGCTGCGGGGGGGGCTTTCTTGACGGGAGCGTCAACGACTTTCAAGTAGTCGGGATCGATGTCATACCAGCCGATGTCCACTGGTCCATCGAATTCGACGAGAGCCCGACAGTTCATGTTCACGGTGCGTACTTTGCCGGTCCAGTTTTCGAACCGTCGCAGCTCCGGAACACTTGCATCCACAACGACGAACTTGTCTGTCAAAAGTTCTTTCAGCTTTTCAGCTCGTTCAATCGACATTAGACCATCGCTCCATTGTCGTTTGGGGTTTCGTCTAGTCGCTCGCCAGTTGCACTGGATGTCCGACGATTCTGGAACAACCGGCCCTCGAAATCAAGCAGACCCCCGTGGAAGCGGCCTTGCAAGTCACTGGCGAAGTGACTGGGGCGACGGCACAGCTACGCCAGAAGTTTCTGCTGAACGTGGCCGGCCACGTCGGTCAGACGGAAATCCCGCCCCTGATGTCGGAATGTCAGTCGGCTATGGTCTAGTCCCAGGCAGTGCAGGATCGTGGCCTGGAGATCATGAACATGAATCGGGTCTTCGGCCGCGTGATAGCCGAGCTCATCTGTACTGCCGACAATCTGACCGCTCCGAATCCCGCCACCGGACAGCAGAACGGTGAAGCCAAAGGGATGATGATCCCGACCGGCCCGTTCGGGGTCTGTCCCGGGACCGCGCCGGACTTCATACATCGGCGTCCGGCCAAATTCTCCTGCCCAGATGACTAACGTATCCTCCAGTAATCCTCGTTGTTTCAGGTCCTTGATGAGTGCGGCAGCGGGCTGATCGGTCATTCGAGTATTGATGGAGAGGTTTTTGTTCAGCTCGCTATGGTCGTCCCAGGTTGTGTGATAGAGCTGGACGAAGCGGACCCCTCGCTCGACCATGCGGCGAGCCAGCAGGCAATTTGTGCCGAACCCTCGCGTGGTTTCCTGATTCAGGCCGTACGCGTCCAGTGTGGACGCGGTCTCACTGGAAAGATCGACCAGTTCCGGGGCGGCGATCTGCATGCGATAGGCCAGTTCATACGCGGCGATACGAGATTCAATCTCGGGATCACCGGTGACAGCCGAACGACGGGAATTCAGATCGCGCAGCGCATCCAGTCTCGACCGCTGGAGCCTTGAGTCGACACCTGGGGGGCTGTCGAGATGCAGGATAGGTGACCCCTGTCCGCGAAAGGTGACTCCCCGGTAATTCGACGGCAGAAATCCGCTGCTCCAGGCCGCGGAACCCGAGTCGAGTCCCTTCCCCGAGTTTGACAATAGTACGACGAACCCGGGCAGGTTCTGCGATTCGCTGCCAAGACCCCATGTCACCCAGGAACCCATGCAGGGGTGGCCGAACTGGGTGGTGCCACACTGGAACAGCATCTGACCGGGATCGTGATTGGATGTTGTGGTGAACATCGAACGGACCATGCAGAGGTCGTCAGCACAGGTCCCCAGGTGCGGCAGGAAGTCAGAGAACTCCATCCCCGACTCGCCGTACCGCGTGAACTTGCGGGGGCTTGCCATGACGCTTGCGCCACCCTTGATCACGGAATCGGCGAGTGACTGAAGGAAGGATTCAGGGACCGGTTGCCCGTGCAAGCGTTGCATTTCGGGCTTAGGGTCAAACAGATCCAGTTGGCTCGGTCCGCCCCCCATGAAGAGAAAGATGACATTCTTCGCGCGCGGAGTGAAGTGGGGTTGCCGGGACGGGCTCGGCGCTTGGGAACCAGGCGTGGTCAGATCCCCCACTCCGCTCGCGTAACCGTCTTGTGAGAGAAGACTGGCGAGTGCCATGCCTCCGACGCCATACGCCGAGCTTGTAAGAAAAGAACGCCGGTTGATGGATGGTATTCCGGGTAGAGCAGGCTTCGAGGAGGTCGTCGGGGACATCGTGGTAACCTCTTTCCGCTATTCACGGGTGATGAACTCATGCAGATTCAGCAGGATGCTCGCGATACTTGTCCAGGCGCTGAGGGAGGAGCTGTCCTGAGAAGCGGACGAGCCCTGCGGTGCGGCGACCTGCTCGAGCGGCAGGGAAGTTAATTCTCGGAAGTGGTCTGTCAGCCGTTGTTGTTCGAATGGGTCGGGACGGCGTCCCAGGACGAGCTGAAAGCCGTACGTCAGCCGGCCATCGAAATCGTCAGGTCCTTCGCGCGTGATTCGTTCGGCAAGTGACTCCGCGGCCTCCCAGAAGATGGGATCGTTGAGCAGGGTGAGGGCCTGCAGCGGGGTATTCGATCGTTCGCGGCGGACACAGACGCGTGAGTTCGTCGGAGCGTCGAACGTGACTCCCTGGGCATAGGGGGAAAGCCGTTGCAGCCAGGTGTAGAGGCCTCTGCGGTTTCGGTCCGCACCTTCACTGGCTTTCCAGGTTTGATCAAAACCCTCCATCGACACCGACTCGGGTTGAGGTGGAAAGACGCTTGGTCCCCCAATCTGGTCGGCAAGCAGTCCGCTGACAGCAAGTGAAGCGTCTCTCACCTGCTCGGCCGAAAGCCTCAGCGGTACCTGGCGCGCGAGCAGTCGATTCTGTGGGTCGCGAACGATGAGATCTGGCCGGACATGCGAGGACTGGCAGTAGGTCCGCGATATGACGATTCGTCGGTGCAGCGTCTTCAGGCTCCCCCCCGTTCGATGGAGTTCATCTGCGAGCCAGTCGAGTAGTTCGGGATGACTGGGCCGATCGCCGTTGAGACCAAAATTATCCGCCGTCTCGACCAGTCCTCGACCGAAGAATTCCTGCCAGGCTCGATTGACGAAGACGCGGCTCGTCAGGGCGTTGTCTTTCGAAGTCAGCCAGTTGGCCAGGTCAAGACGTGAAGGCGATTCCCCGGTCGCGGCGACATTCGTCGTATTGGCGACCAAGGATGTCGTCTCCGGTCCTGATTCGGATGCTGCTGGTCCCACAGCAGCGAGGGAGTTCTGTGATGTCAGATTTGTTAACATCAGCCATTCAGGAATGGCCGTTTTCACAGCATCGCCAGCCACTCGAAAATCACCACGTACGTGCAGATAGGCCTGACGCGGTGTTATCGCTTCCTGCATGACCGGTGCACGGGTCGCAACCGGTGCCTGCTTTGCCAGTTCGAGGAGTTGGTTTTGCAGTTCCGGTAGCTTCAGTTCCTTGAAGCGTGCGGGGTCGGTTAATTCTCCCCACCGGAGAAAATAGTCGAGCAGTCGATCGCGTTGATCATGGGTGCGATTGGCCATGGGAATCAGGACGATCTGACACCCTTCGAGCTGCCCCTCGCCGAGTTCCCCACCCCAGACGAGCCCCAGTATTTCCCACTGACGGAACCACAAATAATCCTGGCCGGGGTTTGCTGCTGCGTGCAGCATTTTCTTTTCCCAGCGGTCCTGGAGTTCCAGGATCGCCTCGAGTTGAGGAGCAAGAAGTTCCGCTCGTCGCTTGTCGTACTCCGGCTTTTCCCGGGCGTAGTGATCTTTTTCGTGAGGTAGCGGTGCCGCGATGTTGACTTCGTCGGCATTGTTGAAGAAGGCGTAAAGTCCGTAGAACTCGCTCTGTGACAACGGATCGAATTTGTGGTCGTGGCAACGCGCACATCCCACGGTTAAGCCGAGCCATGCGGCGCCGACCATCGTTGTCCGGTCGACAATCTGCTCGACCCGGTATTCCTCCAGATCGGCCCCCCCTTCCCGATTGCTGAGCGTATTTCGCAGGAAGCCCGTTCCCATGAGTTGCTGCTCGGTGGCACCGGGGATGAGATCACCAGCGATCTGCTGCATCGTGAAATCCGCCAGGGGCAGGTCGCTATTGAGAGCATCGATCAGCCATTGACGATATCGCCAGGCAACGGGGCGTTTCTGGTCGGTCAGGTATCCATCAGTGTCGCCGTAGTGGCACAGGTCGAGCCAGGGTCGTGCCCAGCGTTCGCCGTAATGAGGGGAGGCGATCAGACGATCGACCAGACGTTCCACGGCATCGGGAGAGAGATCGGCGACGAACTCGTCGACTTCGGCCAGAGTCGGAGGGAGTCCGATGAGGTCGAATGTCAGACGGCGAATCAATGTCCGGCGGTTCGCCAGAGGCGCTGGTGTCAATCCTTCTGACTCAAGCCGCGCGAGAACGAATCCGTCAATCGGTCCCGGTGCAACGTCCTGATCCGCCAGCCGCTTGTGAGATGGATCCGCATGAATCACCGGAACCTGTGGGCGGGCAACGCGTCTGAAAGACCAGTGTGAACTCGCAATCTCAGCAGGAGAGCGGTCCAGTCTGAGACTGTCGGGCCAGGGCAGGCCCTCGTTGATCCAGCGTCGAAGCCCTTCGATCTGCTCAGGTCGCAGGCGGGGACCTTCAGGAGGCATAACCACGTGATCCGGGGCAGTGCCGGTCACGAGCTGAAACAAGCGGCTTTCATCGGCATTCCCGGCGATCACGATCTGATGGTTGTCGCCGCCACGAAGAATGGCTTCGCGCGAGTCGAGCCGCACCCCCCCTTCGTGCTGCCTGCGGCCATGACATTCCAGGCAGCGAGCCTGAAGGAGTGGCGCAATGGTCCGTTCGACGTCGAACGTATCTGAGTCGTTTGAATTGAAGCCCTGCGAGGCCGGAGTTTCTTGTGCCTCGGACCCCGTCAGGAGTATATGTGACGGAAATAACGCTCCCATCAGGATGGCAATCAAAAGCCCATCTCGTCGCATCATCTTTTCACCCTGGTTGATGAATCATAAGGGGTTGTTTATGCGCGAATGCGCTGGCGGGGCCATGGCCATTCCTGAAAACTTTAGAATACGGTTCTAATCTTATGAGTATTCCCATGTCAACACGCTCGACCACTCCCGGTCGTCGGCGCGAGGCGACAGATCAGCGCCGACGAGAGATTCTGGACGCTTCTCTGGAGCTCTTTTTGCGGCAAGGGATCCCCGGCACGACAATGCCGCAAATCTGCGCCGCGTCTGGCGCAAGTACGGGAAGTGTCTATCATCTTTTCGAAGGGAAAGATGACATCGCCATGACGCTGTTTCTCGAAGGGATGCAGAGCTATGAGCGGGATATGCTACGCTCGATTGAACGAAAAACATCGCTGCGAAGCGTTATCCACGCGTTGATTTCGACACATCTCAAAATTGTCATCAATGCACCGGCCTTATCACTCTATCTGGCGCGATTAGGGCTGGCCGATGTTCAGGGGGATATCAACGCCAAGCATCGGGAACTGAGCGATAACTTCGCGCAAAAAATTGCCCTGCGCCTGAGACCGTTCGCGGAGCGTGGTGAGTTAGTCAAGCTGCCGCTGGAATTGTATTTCTCACAGATAATTGGCCCTGCTGCTCACCTTGCGCGCGCCTGGCTGATGGGCCGTGTGAGCAGTAATCTGCGATCCGCAATCGAACCGTTGGCACTCGCTGCCTGGAAGTCGCTGCGAGTGGATGCCAACTGAAATTCGCGGTGTCGTCGCGGTTTCGATGGTGAAGAATCTGCGGCTGGTGGCCTGTAGAGGGACTTCATGGGACACTCCCCTTCCCGAGAACGAGCCCTGGCACGGGGCATCGACTCGAACATTTCCTCTCAACTTCTCGAATTAGAAGTGAGCTGTCGCGACGGCTGCGGTACGTAGCAGGTTGCCCCTGTAACCCCCCGCTTCTTGTTCAAGCGTCATGATGCCGATCGGCAGCGGGTGGACGGAACCCTGTAATTCACCCAACATGCGGTCTACAATGGCTGACGGTTGTCACTCGATTCCCTCTGAGGTTCAACATGTTCCGCTTCCCAGCTATGGTCATCAGTGGATTTGCATTGGTGCTGGCGTTTGCCGCTTATCCACTTTTCGGCGACGCGGTTGTTGAGTCGCAGGTACGACTACTCAACGATATCAAGTTCCTCGCTTCAGATGATCTGGAGGGGCGCGGTGTCGGGACTAGTGGTCTCAATATCGCCGCTCAATTCATCAAGACCGAATTTGCCAAAGCGGGGTTAGCAGTCGATCGAGTGGACGGGGATGCCTTCCAGAAATTTGACATCGCGACAGGTTCAAAGCTTGTCGGCACGAACTCGCTGCGACTGGTGGGACCAGAAGGAACGACGATTGAATTAAAAATCGGTGACGATGTCGAAGGCTGTTCATTCGGGGGAAGTGGGAAGTTCGATGGCGACATCGTGTTCTGTGGGTATGGAATTGATGCCAGCGATGAAGGCTACAACGATTTTGAAGGGATTGATGTCGAAGGAAAGGTGATCATCGTCATGCGACGGAATCCACGTCAGAGCGATCCCTCCAGTCCCTTTGCCAGCACACATGGGATTTCCCGACATGCGGATTTGCGAACAAAAATGACAAATGCGGCTGCCCAAAAAGCGGCTGCGGTGTTGTTCGTGAACGACCCCTACTCGGGCCGGAAAGCAGCAGAAACGCGTCGTGAAAATCTCTACAGCGCCCATGAAAAGGTCTCGCTTGCGGCGGAAGCGTTTTTATCTGCCGACGCCAACGACGTCGAAAAGTTCAACGAAGCCCGGAACCAGTTGGCCGAAGCGACCAATCAGGCGAAGTCGATTCGGGCCGCTGCCGAAAAAAGTGATGACGACCCGCTGATGAAGTTTGGGTATGCAGGGAGCGGGGAAAACAAGGCGTTCCCGCCCGCCTTTCATATCTCAATCAAGACGTGTGATCAGATTCTGGCGTCGCTCAAGACGGATTTATCCAAGCTGGAAGCAGAGATCGATTCGACTCACAAACCGAAGTCCATGGCTGTTACGGGTTGGCGAGCTCAGGGGGAACTCAATGTCGAAAAGGTGCGCGCCGACGTCTCCAACGTCATCGGGGTGATTGATGGAGAAGGCCCCCTGGCCGATGAGACTATCGTGATCGGTGCTCATTACGATCACGTCGGACGGGGTGGTCAGAACTCGCTGGCTCCCGGTTCTACCGAGATTCACAACGGGGCAGATGACAACGCTTCCGGAACAGTCACGCTGCTGGAACTGGCACGCCGTTTCGGGGAGAAGGCCAAGATCGCCAAGCCCACACGCCGCCTGGTCTTCATCGCATTCACCGGTGAAGAACTGGGACTGCTTGGTTCAGCCCGTTACTGCAAAGAGCCCGTGTTTCCGCTGGACACGACCATCGCCATGCTGAATATGGACATGGTCGGCCGGCTGAAAGATGACAAACTGATTGTTTACGGTACAGGAACAAGTCCCCGCTGGGAGCCCGAACTGAAGCAGTTCAACGGCGACGCGGGGTTCAAGCTGATCTTCAAGCCGGAAGGGATTGGTCCCAGTGATCATGCCTCGTTCTATGCCAAGAAGATTCCGGTGCTGCATTTCTTTACGGGTGAGCACGCGGACTACCACAAGCCGACAGACGATTGGGAGAAGATTAATATCGAAGGGGTGTCCCGAGTTGCCAATCTGATGGAAGCCATGATCGATGCAACATTGAGTCAATCTGAACGTCCCGCGTATGTCGAAGTTCAGGGGAACAGTACCCCCGGTCGAGGGGGCAGTCGTCCTTACGTCGGAACCATTCCCGAGTTTGGCAACGAGGAACCGGGATATGCGATCAGCGGTGTGGCGGCGGGGGGGCCAGCACAAAAGGGTGGCTTGAAAGGAGGTGACCGAATCGTGAAGCTCGGTCCGCACCCGGTCAGCAACCTTGACGATTTCGACGCGGCACTGAGAAAATTTGCACCGGGGGATGTCGTCGACTTCACGGTCATCCGTGACAAGCAAGAGCAGACTTTTAAAGTGACGCTTGATCCGCCGAGATAACGTGCAACATTGACGGTGAGGTGGCGCGGGTGAATCGCCCACGCTTGCTCGTGCTGTACTCAACTTTGATCACTTCGTCCTGAGTAAGTTATCTGGACTGGAACCACACCATGCGAAGTCTGCCTCGACGTCGAATTGTCGGCACTTTGCTCGCCTTGTGTCTCCCGCTGGTGGGTTGCTCAAAAACACCGACGGAGGCTCCAGTCACGTCGGTCGCCAGTACAAGGCCGGTGCCGCCGCCGTCTCCTGCGGGGACGGGTTCCGGAACCTCTCAGTCGCAGCCGAAGCCACAATCCAAGCCATCGGGGGCCAAAACGTCATCGCTTGTCGCGAACGTGGATCCCCGTTTTCTGTTTGTCGTCAGCGGTCCGGGGCAACTGGTTGAAGTGGATGCTAACCCGCCGGTCTCTCCCACCAACAAGTTCGAAGTGACGTCTGCTGACCAACTGTATGACTCGACCCAGTTCGTCGTTAACGCGACCGCCAGTCAGTCGCTGTCGGGAGGCACGGCGGTTGAGCGTAAGGCGGGTTTTACGCTCCCACCCGGCTTTGAAGAGGTGCTCGAGTACGGATTCACCCCGGAAGGTTATCCCCAGCGAATTCTGTGCACGAAGAATGGAACCCAGCTTGCGTGCGT
>NZ_DASWWZ010000243.1:0-5349 GCF_036405755.1 Schlesneria sp. | reverse complement strand
AGCGAGGGAGCGAACCGGGCGATTTTGTGTATCCTGTTTCGATCACTCAGGACCCCGACGAAAACCTTTATGTTTGTGAGTACGGGCAGAACGACCGGGTCCAGAAGTTTCGTCCTGACGGAACGTTTCTCCTGCAGTTCGGAGGGCCGGGAACCGGGCTGGGGCAGTTTCAGCGACCGAGCGGAATTGTCTGGTATGATCACCACCTCTATATCGTTGACGCGTTCAATAATCGGATTCAGGTTTACACGGACGAAGGGAATCCGGTTGCAATTCTGGCAGATTCAGACAGAATAGCTGAAGTTCATTATCCCTATGACATCGCCGTGGACCAGAAGGGGGATCTGTTGGTCGTGGAATATGGAGCAGGGCGTGTTTCCAAGTTTAGCCGGTCCGGTCGTTTGTTAGGTCGTTACGGACGATCGGGCCCCGGTCAGCAGGAAGCACAGTTCTCAACCCCTTGGGGTATCAGCATCGACCGGCGGGGCAGAATCTACGTTTGCGATACCGGCAATCGACGGATCGTGGAGTTGGACCTTTGAGATGATGAATAAACTGCGCCGGATCTTCACCAGCTTCTTTCCAATGTCTCGGCGGGCGATCCGCTGGCGGGATGCCTGGCCCCTCATCGTCTTTCTGATCGTCTTCGGAGTTGCCTGTTTCGGACTGGAGTATGGGCACTACCTGATGTTCGCTCGCCCCATCATGCTGGGGCTGATTGTCTTTGCTCCGTGGATCTGGTGGATGCACGTGGCGGGATATGCCGGGCTTCCGCGCGGGCGTGCGACGGTTGCTCTGTTAACGCGGCTCACACTGCTCGGTTTATTGTCCATGGTGCTGGCAGAGCCACGGTCCGTTAAGACAATGGACGTCATGTCGATCGTCTTCGCCCTGGACGTGAGCGATTCCATCTACAGCCCCGACGACGCGCTGAACTACGTCGTTCAAACAGTGCAAAACCAGCGACCTAAAGGGAAGTCGGATCAAGCGGGCCTCATCATCTTTGGCAAGACGCCAGCGTGTGAGCTTTCGCCCAGCATGAGCTTCCCCTTCGAAGCGTTCAATTCGCAAGTCGATCGTGGTGCGACCAACATCGAGCAGACCTTGTCCTATGCCGGGGCGCTCCTGCCGGAAGACTATCAGGGCAAAGTGGTCCTGATCAGCGACGGAGTTCAGACGGAGGGGAACCTCTCCCGTATTCTGGACGATTTGAAAGGGCGTGGCGTCGTCGTTGATGTTCTTCCCATCGATTACTCCTACAGCAACGAGGTCTGGCTGGAACGACTGGACTTGCCTCAAGGGGTCAAGCTGGGCGAGACGTACGAAGCCGGGATGCTGGTCAAGTCGCTCAACGATGGCAAAGGGAAGCTGGTTCTGCGTGAAAACGGAAACGTCATTGCCGAACAGGAGGTCGAGTATAAGGAAGGGACTAACCGGTACACCGTTCCGATTACGCTCAGAACGGCAGGCTACTACGAATACACGGCCAGTATTGAAGTTCCCAAGGCGCAGGACAGTCTTCCTCAGAACAACACGGTCCTGAACTACGTCTTCGTCGAAGGGGAAGGAAAAGTTCTTCTGGTCACAGACGGATCGGGAGATCGCCGGGACTGGGAACTGCTGGAAAAGCGATCCGCGATGGTGAACGAGCGGTTGAGCGGATTGACGGTGTGGACATGCCCCGTGATGCAACGTCGCTGATGCCCTACGACTGCATCATCTTCGTTAATGTCCCGCACGACGAGTTCGACGTTCAGCAGCTTCAGGCAGTTCGCGACGCTGTCTACAACCTGGGTGCGGGCTTCGTCATGGTCGGGGGGGCAAACAGTTTCGGGCCGGGCGGTTACCATCGAACAGTGATTGAAGAAATCCTGCCCGTGACCATGGATGTCTCACAGAAGAAGGTGCTTCCCAAAGGGGCGCTTGCAATCATCTTGCATTCGTGTGAGTTCCCTGAAGGGAACACCTGGGGCAAGCGGATCACCAAACAGGCGATCAAAGTGCTGGGTGCCCAGGACGAAGTGGGGGTACTTGCGTATACGGAAACGGGCGAGAAGTGGTTGTTCGAACCGACCCCCGCGGCGAACTATGAACAGCTTGTGCCGATCATCAACGGCGCCACCATCGGCGATATGCCCAGTTTTCAGAACACCATGCAGATTGGCCTGAAGGGGCTGCTGAAGAGTGACGCGGCGACTCGTCACATGATCATTCTCTCCGACGGGGATCCGCAGCCGCCGACCCCCACGCTCATTAAGGAGTTCATCGACAACAAAATCAGTGTCTCGATGGTGGCGATCTTCCCTCACGGTGGTCTGGAAATTTCGAAGATGCAATCCGTCGCTGAAGTGACCGGAGGGAGATACTACTTTCCGGAAGATCCCAACCAGCTTCCCGCAATTTTCATCAAGGAATCGAAGACGCTCAAACGGAGCATGCTGCAAAACAAGGTTTTTACCCCGGAAGTCGCATTTCCGTCTCCGATTCTGAAAGGGATCGACGGGCTGCCGGAACTAAAAGGCTATGTGATTACGACGGCCAAAGGTGATCTCGCGATGACGATTCTCACAGCGCCGCCAGATGCCGAAGATGCGGACTCACAGGACCCTATTCTATCAGTCTGGCAGCACGGACTGGGGAAGACTGCCGCGTTCACATCCGATTTCAGTACCAACTGGGGCGAGCACTGGCAGAAATGGGATCATTTTCAGCCGTTCGTCAAACAACTGCTGACAGACGTGAGCCGTGTGAAAAAGGATGGTCACCTGCGGATGTCGACGCATACTTCTGGAGGCGATGCCGTCATCGTGGTGGAAGATTTCCATCCCGAAGAAGGCTTTCTGCAAGTCACCGCGAAGCTGGCTGGTCCGAATGAGAAGTCCGAGATTGTCACTCTCAAGCAGGTTGCCCCTCGCCGTTATCAGGCGACAGTCCCGCTCTGGGGGCATGGTCGTTACCACGCGATCGGGCAAGGGACGGCGGGTGAACGAAAGGACGTCGCATTTGGTGGATTCATCGTTCCCTATTCACCCGAATACCTCCGTTTCCGATCGAATCGTCAGACACTTCAGGAAGTGGCTGATCGAACGAATGGCCGAGTCTTGTCGGGTGATCCCGAAAAGGATGATATTTATCGTCATGGTCGTGCGGCGAAACGCAGTACCAAACCCATCTTTGACTGGTTTCTGATTGCACTGGCCATCCTGGTGCCACTTGACGTGGCGATGCGGCGGATCCAGCTGGATCTAGGGGCAATCAAAGCCGCTCTGGGATTCGGTCGCCGTACGGCATCAACAGCGACGATGGGTGCGTTGCTGCAGGCGAAGGAGTCGGCAACGGCGGCACTCAAGTCGCGCCGCGAAGCACGTCCACTCCCACCCCCCACTGCAGGCACAGTTCTCCCGCGTCCTTCGCAAAAGCCCGCCACTCCGCCAAATGCGGGCAGTCCGAAACCGCCGGATGCACCGGCCGAAACCTCCGACCGACCTGCGGTCTCAACAACCGAACGCCTGCTGGCGATGAAACGCAAACGCGACGAAGAAAAATAGTTCAAAACACATTTTTAATACCAGAAGGTTTCAAAGATGAGTGCTGCTGAAGTTAGTGATCTGGTTTCTCTGGAGGCGGAAGCCGCTCATTTCAAACGCCAGTTCTCGGACGCGCGAGAGGCGATTGGAAAAGTCATCGTTGGTCAGTCGCGAACGGTCGAAGCGGCCCTCACGGCAATCATGTGCGGCGGTAACGTCTTGCTGGAAGGTGTGCCGGGACTGGGTAAAACCGAACTCGTGAAAGCACTGTCGCGAGTATTGGATCTGGAGTTCCGTCGTATCCAGTTTACTCCCGACCTGATGCCCGCGGACATCGTCGGAACGAACGTCATGTCCAGTGACGAGAACGGCCAGTACCGCTTTGAATTCCGTAAGGGTCCGATCTTCACGCAACTGCTGCTGGCTGATGAAATCAACCGTGCGTCTCCCAAGACGCAGTCCGCCTTGCTCGAGACGATGCAGGAACATTCCGTCACGACGGCCGGGAACATCTATCAGTTGAAAGAACCCTTCTTTGTTCTGGCGACGCAGAATCCGATTGAGCAGGAAGGGACCTATCCACTTCCTGAAGCACAACTCGATCGATTCATGTTTAAGGTCGTGGTTCCTTTTCTGAACCGGGAGGAACTGAATGAGGTGGTAAGCCGCACGATCCTCAAAACGCCCGTCGAGATCTCCAAGTTGCTCGATTCGGATCGCATCATGGCCCTGCGCAAGATCCTCGATAAGGTCGTGGTGACGGATGCTCTGCGTGACTACGCAGTTCGGCTCGTGCTGGCCACCCATCCGATTACCGACTTTGCACCGCAGCGGGTAAGGCAGTTCATCAAGTGGGGAGCCAGTCCACGGGCGGCACAGGCACTGATTCGCGCGGCCCGCGTTCGGGCACTCGCGGAAGGACGTGTCCACGTCGCCTTCGAGGATATCCGCCACTTCGCGGCGGAAGTGCTGGGGCACCGGATGCTGCTCAACTACGATGGCCAGGCAGAAAATCTCGATGTGAACGAGGTCGTTCAGGAATGCATTAACTCACTCGCCGAGACCATGTGATAACTTCGACATTGCTTTAAAGAGCTCGTCCGGCAGGAATGCCGGGTAACGGTTCCGCAGAAGCCCTTCGTTCGGACTGACAGGAAATTCATGGAAGCCAGGAAGCAATTCACCGCGCTGCTCGACAACTCGACCTTGTCTCGGGTGGAGCGGATGCGTTTGTTGCCGATGCGACGTCGAACCAACCGCAGCCGCGGCGAACATCTGGCCGGCAAGGGGGGGACCAGCACCGAGTTCAACGACTACCGGGATTACTCCGCCGGCGACGACATGCGGTATGTCGACTGGAACATCTTCTCACGACTCAATCGGCCCTACGTCAAACTCTATCGTCACGAAGAAGAGATGCACGTCGTCGTGCTGGTCGACGCCTCAGCATCGATGCGATTCGGCGAGAAGTTCGAGAAGGCGAAACAGCTTGCCGCCTGCTTCGCCATCATGGGTCTCATGAATCTGGAAAAGGTCAGTGTCTTTGCCTGCCAGCACGCCGGTCAGACTCCGCAGATCCTGCCTCCCTGTTCGGGCAGGATGAGCATGAAACGGATCTTCTCGTTTCTTGAGGACCTGCCGCCCGGGGGCGATTTCCCGATCGATGAAGCGGTCGAAGCGGTTCTGAAGCAGCACCGGGGTCGTGGTGTATGTGTGATTCTGTCTGACTTCCTCACCTTCGGCGCGATGGAACGCCCCATGAACCAGCTCTTCAGTGCCGGGTTGGAAGTGTTTGGTATTCAGCTTTTGTGTTCACTGGAAT
>NZ_DASWWZ010000242.1:0-4625 GCF_036405755.1 Schlesneria sp. | reverse complement strand
CCAACTCAGTACAACTCGACTCAAGTCTGGACGCAAGTCGCTCGGCGTACTCAGCGAGGGCCAACCGATCCTCTCCCTTCAGTCGTCCCCAGCAATCCATCAAACGCCACAACTCTGCATCGAGTGCATACAGGGACGCATGCAACTCAACCCAATTCTCGGAATTCTGCATAGCATCCCGCAAAGTTTGGAATCCAGTATCGCCCATTCTCTTTTCATTCTTCGTTATCGCACGTGCAGCGTGAATCGCTGCTTTCGCGATGTCCGGAAATCATTGTTTCCGGCTCTCTCAATGGCACCCGGTTGAACTGCGATGATCGACGTGCGTCCCGGTCGTGACGATCTTGCGGATTCGTACCGCAGTCGGAATCTGAGTCCTGCGAATTGCGCCTATTGCCACTGTTTTCAAGGCGTCGACACTGGTAGTTTGGGAGAAATAAGACACATAGCACAACCGTTCTGTGGAAGTTCCGGGTTCGATTCGCCTTGCTGAAACGAGAAGGATACGGTCGAGATGAAGCATCTGATTTGCGTGCTGGGGTTTGCGGTCGCACTCTTCAGTGGCCCCCTGCAGGCCGGATTTCTGCAACTCAAGTACGAAGGTGTGCTGGCGGAAGGAAGCGTCGACCCGTTCAACAACGATCTGGCGGGATCCGCATTTGAAGTTACCGCCGTCTTCGATGACTGGGCTTATGCCTGGAACGTCGGCGGCGGGGTCTATCTGCCTTACCGCATTACTGCCACGATCAATGGAGTCACTTACACAGAGCTGGATCCATTCTACTTCGACGTCGTCTTCACCGATCCGACAGCCGAGGTAACAGAAGAACCCGTCTACGTTGCCATGCTCTATGGTGATTATGCCTTCGCGCCGATGTACACCACGGCGACTCCTGACATTTTTGGGGATGCTGTCACTCCCACCCAATTTTCGGGCTACGTGGGCAGTATCGAAACTACCCTGGAACTGCTCACGATCGACGGCTTCATGACTCTGATCTACGACGATCTGGTCGGAGTCACCACGACGGTCACCCCCGTTCCTGAACCGTCAACAGCAGCCCTCGTGGGACTGGGCGGACTCGGGTGTTACCTCGCAGCACGACGACGGCGCGCTTCCAACGCTGCTTGAAAAACCAGAGCGCCCTCGACTGATTCGTCAGGAAAACCGCCTCACCTTGCCTTGGGGTTTCGCTCTCATTCGCGCGGGCCAACGCCGACCCCTTCGGCAACGGACCGAGAAATCATTCCGCACAGAACTCACGGGGCTCCGCGCGCTGTTAGCTATCGCAATAACGCGCACCACTTTACACGTCGCCCGGGTCTTCCAGAGCTCTGACTCTGGTAGCATGCGAGTGCAACTTGTGGGGAATCACAGGGAAAACCCGCCGCAATCCGGCGGGTCCCCCTGCTGCGGCGAAACCCAAGCAACTCACCCGAACAGCTTGGAAACGGGTTTTCCTCCATCGACGATCTTCAGCGGTCGCCCGATCGGACTCATGTTCTCTTTTGCCGGGTTCACTTCCAGTGCCGTACAGATTGTCTGGAAGAGATCAGGAACGGTGACTGGATCGCTGGCGACTCCGATTCCGTTTGCGGCGGACTCCCCGATGACCTGCCCCCCCTTGATTCCGCCCCCGGCCAGCAGAGCGTTGAAGTTGCGTGGCCAGTGATCCCGTCCTGTTCGCGGATTAATTTTCGGTGTACGCCCAAACTCACCCGTCCACATCACGAGCGTCGAATCCAGCAGGCCACGCTCTTTGAGATCCGAAATCAACGCGGCCAAGGCAGGATCGCATTTACCTGCCAGACTCTTCACTCCGGAAAAGACTTCCTGGTGCGTATCCCAGCCCCCCAGGCGCACTTCGACAAACGTGACTCCCGCTTCAATCAGACGACGAGCCAGTAAGCAGCCTTTGCCAAATTCAGAATCCCCATAGCGTTCTTTTGTTTCCGCCGATTCCTGGCTGAGATCGAACGTGGTGGTGAGAGGTGACAGGACCAACTTGGCGGATTTGTCGTACACACGCCGGTGATTGCTGACAACCGTTTCTCCCCCCCGTGCCGCAAACTCCCCTTCCAGTCGATCGAGCAGACCTTGCCGCCGAGTGAACCGCTTCTCACCGATGATCGGGGAAATATTGTCCGGCACGACACCGATGCTGCGACCGACCACCTGGAAGGGTTCATAGTCCACGCCGAGAAATCCGGCTCCTGTACCATAAGTTCCCCGGTCTCCGATCGTCACGACGGCAGGGAGTTCGCGGTCCTTCGGCGCCAGTTCCTGAGCAATGCAGGCCCCCAGCGAAGGGTGCTTCACCGAACCGGACGGGATGTACCCGGTGTGCATCTGGTACGAGGCTCGTTGATGTTCTCCCTCTTTGTTCGTCATCGAACGGATGATGGCGATGTCCTGCATCTGTTGTGCAGTCCGTTCCCACCCTTCTGCGATTTGAATTCCCGAGACAGTCGTACTGATCGCGGTGGTCGGCCCTCCATTCTCGGTTCCGGGTTTGGGATCAAACGTCTCCAACTGGGACGGCCCACCCTGCATGAACAGCAGGATCATCGCTTTTCCCTGCTTACGCAGTTCGTCCGCGCGCAGCGACATGACGTCGCGAAAATTGATCCCCGTCGCAGCCGCAACCGCTGAGGCACCGTAAAGAAAACTTCTGCGAGAAACCGTCTGGCGGTCGAGTGATACACGTTCATGCCAGGTCAACTGATCCATCATCATTCTCCGAACGAATGTAAATTTCGTGATACTCTATGAGGCTCGATCTCACGTGAATTTCTGCTCTGTCAGTCATGGCACCGGCCGTGACTGCTGCTTCAGCGGGCCGTGACAGAGAGGAAGTGGCATCTGCCGATCCGCCACTTCCTGAGGGTTACCGCCGCGAAATGAATTCGCTTGAGTTCAGCAGACTCCACATCAGGTCTTCGAACGCTTCGGGACGCGCCTTCACGTCTGCGATGTACTGCGTGCAGATGCGAAGTTCTTCCTCTGACGGTTCCCGCGACAGCGTCACCAGGTAAAGTTCTTTCAGTGCGGCCGTGTTATCCCGATGTTCTTTGAGGATCTTCGCTAACCGGGTTCCCCCCTTGGCCGACATTCCCGCGCGGAACACACGTGAGTTCATCATCATCAGAGACTGAGGAATCGTCCCGGTCACATCCTCTTTCGGTACTGACGGGTCAGAACCAAACAGAGCATCGAACTGAAAACGGGGAGACTGTGCATAGCTGCGAGGTTTGTCTTTTGCCGCTTTGGCGCTTCTTCCACCCATCTCGTCGTCGGTCAGGCTGAATACCTGCGCCAGCGAATTAAAGATGATGTCAGAACGGAGCGGAACCGGAGTTGCGGAGGCAAACGGAAGCTCAGTCTCGGAGACCGATTTGGACCTGATCTTCCGCTGGTAAGTTGCCGTGTTCGCGATGGTCCGGACCAGCCACTTGGGATCGTAGTCATTCTTCACGAAGTTGACGCACAGCAGATCCAACACCTCCGGGTAACGGGGCGTTCGAGCCGGCCCCAGGTCGTCGATCGGCATGTAGAAGCCCTCGCCCAGCATCTCGGCCCAGACGCGGTTGACGATCGCTCTCGCAAACCAGGGATTGTTGGGTGAAACAAACGCTTCCGCGACCGCCTTGCGTCGCTCTTCGTCAGTCTGGCCGTGCGGTAAACTCGAACCATCAATGAAGAACTTGGGATCGATCAGTTCCCCTTCGGATTCGGGATTCAGCAGGTTCGACATATGGTGTTCGGTCGCCCCACGCCGCTTGTTCTGCGGCGGTTG
Source organism: Schlesneria sp. (assembly GCF_036405755.1). Taxonomy (NCBI): domain Bacteria; kingdom Pseudomonadati; phylum Planctomycetota; class Planctomycetia; order Planctomycetales; family Planctomycetaceae; genus Schlesneria; species Schlesneria sp. The sequence goes on along the minus strand of NZ_DASWWZ010000242.1, from coordinate 828 downwards.
AGAGGCCTTGATCTCGTCGATCGTCAGGTCTCCGTCCTTGTTCGTATCTCCCACCTCGAAGAGGCGGTCAATCTGCTTGGCATTGAGCTTCGGAGCCGCCAGCCCCGCCTTCTTCATCGCCCCCGCGTCCATTTTGTCCTGGGCCATCTGGTCCCGGGCCATTGCAGCGTTCGCCATCTGGGCGGCTTTCTTCTTCGCTCCCTTGCGTTTCTCTTTCGGAGCAGCTTCCATCGACTCACTCTGCATCGATTCCGCATCCATCTCCACGCCCGAATCGGCTTTCAGTTCGGCCGCGCGCGCCTGCAAAGCGGCAGCCAGCTTCTTGCTGACACGTTTAGGACCTTTCTCAAGCTCCTCTCGCGAAAGCTTGTCATCGTTGTTGCGGTCGAACTGACGCACGAACAGATCCGGGTAATCGCGTATCAGTTCCGCTCGACGGTTCTCTGTATTGACCGAAGCAATCTCAAACTCGGGCTTCCCTTTCGTCACGCGTCGCTCGGCGATTCGAGGAAAGTAGGCGGCGAGCTGATGGAACTGCTCGCGCTTCCAGATGTCCGTCGGATGGTCGTGACAATTGGCACACTGGAGCTGGATTCCCAGAAAGACGCGACAGGCTTCCGCCGCGACGTCTTCCGTGTGTGCTCCCTGCGCGAAGATTAATGCCGTTTCCGGATGCTCCAGCACATTCCCCTTCGCGGTCAGCATCGAGGTGACGGTGGCATTCCACCCGACGCTATTGTTCCACTGTGCGGCCATCCAGGTCGTGAATTCTTCCTGATTCAGTCGAGACCGCTGTTCGGTGGCACGAAAATAGATCACATCCCGCCA
>NZ_DASWWZ010000241.1:0-2934 GCF_036405755.1 Schlesneria sp. | reverse complement strand
CTGCTCAACATGCCATGTCCATCGACTGGTTCCATCGTCTCGGCCTCGTCTTCCTGACCAAAAGGCACGCCGATTTACAACCATCTTAGAAACCGCCGGATACGATGAGTACGTCCGGTGGTGTGGGAGGACGGAGGGGGTAACCCCTCCTCCTACCCGATTGGCTTGCCACAGCTATCGCTTCAGCGGAGTTTCGCTCCATAGCAAGCCGAGAGTCCCCAGCGCATAGTACGTGTATTCGACGTCCGTAGACTGGTCCCAGGTCGCTGCCCGGAAACCTCCAGTGGGGTGTTCCAGGGCCAGGATAAACTGCTCAAGTCGCTTAGGATCGACCGTCGAGTGATCGTGCAGGTCAAGGCACGTCAGAAACCCGGTAAACGTCGACAGCGAATCGGCGAAAGGGATTCGGGAATTGGCCTGGAATCCCCCTTCGTCGCTGCGCACGTCGTTCAGATATCCCAAGACGTCATCACGCAGATTTGGTCCGATGATTGAGTGCAGCGTCAATACGCCGATCGCCGCCGCGGTCGGGTTCGTGCCGCTTCGCTTCATCGGAGCGATTTCGACAAAGCCCCCGTCATCGCGTTGTCGTGACCGGATGAACTCGACGAGGCTCTCTGCTGCGGGCAGAGGCTGACCAATCAGTTCGTAGCAAAGGGCCACCAGAAATGAATGGTAGGTACTTCCAATGGCTCCTTCATGAGTTTTGGCGTATCCCCCATCGGACGAGCGAAAGCCTTCAAGGCGTGCCGCCAGTGCCTGAGGCCAGTCGGAATCCGCCGCAACCAGCAGGTCAATCCCTGCCGTCGCCTGGACCATCAGGGCGGAATAGAGCCAGCTCACCACGTCGATCACGTTGGCGTTCTGGTGACGGGCCCCGTCCAGGTAAGCAGCGACTCGCCGCGCGTCCTCGGCCGTGAAGAGGCGCAACGCAGAGAGAGCACGGACTCCAAACGCTGTGTAGTACAGGTCGGATTCCCGCTCATCCGGTTCTTCATTCGCGTACTCGACAGGAATCCCGCGACCGCCAAATCCTCCATCGGGATTCTGCTGACTCAGCAGAAACTGGCGATGCCGTTCACGATCGGCGGGCTCCCATTGCGAGAGCCCGCGCGCAACGCGTTCATCAAGTCGAAACAGATACGGGTGCGCCATGCCTGAATCACGTCGCCCCAACAGTCTTACCAACCACAGGCAGCGTCGCCATCAGCGGGACCAGCTTGATCTGTGGCGCCGGTGCAGCGTTATCCGCCAGCACCGTATCGATCAGGAAGTAGAGCAGTTGGCGCAGCGGTTCTGGCTGAATTTCATCGGCCAGTGCTTCCGCGCGGCTACGGCACTTGTCGACGAGCGCCTGTGCCCGGTCGAAAACTCCCAGCTTCTGATAGAAGTGACGAAGTCGATGGGAACGCTCGGTAGAGGTCAGCGGGTCGAGAATCACTTTCTCAAGTTCCTCTCGCACTGGCCCTTTGGCAGCATCCAGTGCCAAAGCCATCAGCAGCGTCGGTTTGGCCAGTTCGGCATCTCGTCCGGAAACGATCTTGTTTGGAACCCCTTCTTCCCAGTCCTGCAGATCATTCAGAACCTGGAATCCCACCCCGATATGGCGACAGAATTGGGGAATCATCGCCTCATAAGCATCGACGGGCCCCGCCATCCGCAGTCCTGCATACAGTGCCGCATCGAACGCAGGAGAGGTTTTGAGCGCATACAGCTTCATGGCATCCAGGGCTGTCAGTTTCAGGACATCCGCACCCGTCCAGCGAAGTTCAGCCCCCTGCCCTTCACAAAGCTTTAAGTGAGCGTTTGCCAGACGATCGAGGATGTCGCTGGCGGCTTCTGCCCCCAGTTGCCGTCGGCTCTGACTGACCAGGCGGTATCCCAGACCGATCAGGTAGTCCCCGACATTGATAGCTGTCCCGACCCCATAGCGCCGATGCAGGGTCTCTTCGCCATAGCGGTACGGGTCGTCATCCTGAATATCGTCATGGACCAGTGACGCCTTGTGAAACGCTTCGATCGCCAAGGCGGTTCGGCGGACTTCCAGTGAGAACGTCGTAGGTTCGTCACTCGAGGCAGCCTGCAAACGGGTTCCCCCGGTCAGGGCGTCGTATGCGGCGAGAGTGATGAAAGGGCGAAGTCGTTTTCCACCCTTCACGAGCCACTTTCGCGCGAACGTTTCCGTTTCCGCCAACAGCCGGTCACCGGTCTCGGTTCCCTGTCGTGAAACTGGCAGCACTTCGTCGAACTCCTCTTCGAACATTTTGTTCGAGGCTCGCATCATCGGAACATATCCCGACGTGCGCGATTCTTCGAGAGGTTCGTACTTATCGAGACAGTGCCAGACCCACGATTCGTCGAGTTTTGTATTCTTGCAGTCACCCGAATGAAGCGGGACGGCATAGGAGGGGACCCCGGCCAGCAGCACCTTGTCGATGGCTTTTTCAAGCACATTCAGACAAGCCACGCCGAGAATCCCATCTACGTGCCCCGAAACGATGATCTTCAGGACGATCGGGGAACCTTCCGCGACGAGAACCTTATAGCCGAGCTGCTCGGCCCGGACTTTGTAATCGGCGATGGAACAGGCGCCGCATTTCTCGCAGTCGAGACCGAATTCATCGTAGTCGGCTGGACATCCTTCGGCGTGCTTCAGGCAATGCGGCAACAGCAGCAAGCGTCGCTCGAACGGGATCGCCAGAAACTGCTGCTTCCAGAACGCGTTTCCCAGCACAACCATGGTAAACCCGAGAAAACCTTCGGGCTGGTTATTCAGAACAAGCAGTTTGCGAGCATGTTCCTCGAGAGCCGCTTTGTTAAACGGTCGACTTTTATCGAGATGCTTGACGTAGCGTTCCGCCTCTTCCCGCAGACCTTCTCGCAACTCAAGCGATTCAGGGACGAGTTTCAGGTGAGATGTGCTTCGCTTGCGTC